>JAQXEB010000030.1 GCA_029251065.1 Luminiphilus sp. | reverse complement strand
TCGTTCTCCGGCCAGCTGCTTGGCGCATTCACAATCTTCACGTGGGTATTTGTCACCTCGTTTGTTGTCTTCAAAGTTATTGGGTTGATTACGCCCGTTAGAGTCAGCGAGGAAGAGGAATACGAAGGGTCTGACCTTGCCGAGTGTGGCTTGGAAGCCTACCCAGAGTTTACGTCCGCCCGATAGTAGTTTGAGTGAGACCTTTGGGGGAGCTTAGCTCCCCCTTTTTTTGCGCCAATAAACCAAGTCGGCGCACCATTTATTAGAAAATCCGATGACGTTCGTCAACTATTTCGATTGGACCCGCTCCTGAAACAAGACTACTTTCGTAGGCAAGGCCCTGCACTTTGAGTGTGTGCCTGTCAATTACAAAGTCTTTATTTGAGGAGTCAACCATGAACGCAATCAAGCTCGCTCTTGCTGGTATGGTGGTTTTTTCGGCCATGTCTGTGCCAGTTCAGGCGGAAAATACATTCGCAAAGCCCCCGCAGTTTTGGTGGCCAGAACGCATCGATTTGACACCATTACGTCAGCATTCGCCAGAATCAAACCCTTATGGCCCCAATTTCAATTACGCGGCAGCGTTTGCAAAAGTCGACCTTGATGCACTCAAGGCCGATGTCCGTGCAACACTGACGGACTCGCAGGACTGGTGGCCCGCGGATTACGGTCATTATGGGCCTTTCTTTGTTCGCATGGCCTGGCACAGCGCAGGTACTTATCGAGTGGCTGATGGCCGAGGTGGTGCAGGAGGTGGTCAGCAACGCTTTGAACCGCTCAATAGTTGGCCTGATAACGGCAACTTAGACAAGGCGCGTCGTCTGCTATGGCCTGTTAAGAAAGCGTACGGTGCCAGCGTCAGTTGGGCCGATCTCATGATTCTTGCTGGTAATGTGGCGATGGAGGACATGGGTTTTAAAACATTTGGCTTTGCGGGCGGACGTTCGGACGACTGGGAGCCTGATTTGGTCTACTGGGGGCCTGAGAAAATGATGCTTGCGGATGAGCGTTACTCGGGAGAGCGCAAACTCGATAACCCGCTTGCCGCCGTTCAGATGGGTCTCATTTATGTGAATCCTGAAGGCCCTAACGGGACGCCCGACCCAAAGCTCGCCGCACAGGATATTCGAGAGACGTTCGGTCGTATGGCCATGAACGATGCAGAAACTGTCGCTCTCATTGCCGGCGGCCATACCTTCGGAAAAGGTCATGGTGCACACAAGCCCGACGAGTGTGTCGCTGTAGAGCCGGCGGGTGAAGGACTCGAAGAACAGGGCTTTGGTTGGAAAAACCGCTGTGGTAAGGGGCATTCGGAGGACACGGTCACGTCCGGTTTTGAAGGCGCTTGGACGGCGTCTCCAACCCGTTGGAGCATGATGTATCTCGCCAACCTGTTCGCCTTTGATTGGGAGATGACCCAAAGCCCTGCCGGCGCCATTCAATGGGAGCCTGTGAATGGCCAAGCGGCTAATACGGTGCCGGATGCTCACGTACCCGGTCGTCGGCACGCACCGATTATGTTCACGACCGACTTGTCGTTAAAAGCTGATCCGGCGTACCGAGCCATTTCTCAACGATTTTTAGAAAATCCGAAAGAGTTTGAAGATGCGTTTGCGCGTGCCTGGTTTAAATTGACACACCGTGACATGGGTCCGCGTGCACGCTATGTCGGTGCTGATGTACCCGCCGAGGTATTGATGTGGCAGGATCCTGTGCCGCCGCTCGATCATCCACTCGTCACCGAAAAGGACACTGAGGCCTTGAAAAAGGCGGTTTTAATGTCTGGCGTGAGTGAATCTGAATTGATTAAGGCCGCATGGGCGTCAGCGTCATCCTACCGAGACAGCGACATGCGTGGCGGTGCCAATGGAGCGCGGATACGACTCGCCCCGATGAATAACTGGCTGGTGAACGAGCCAGCCGAGCTGAAGTCGACGCTTTCGGCAATTGCGCAGGTGCAGTCGGCATTTAATGCGAAGGCTCGCGGTGGCAAAAAGATCAGTATGGCCGACATGATTGTGCTTTCAGGTGCAGCAGCGATTGAAAGTGCAGCCGCGAAACGCGGTCACGACCTTACCGTTGCATTTATTCCGGGACGTATGGATGCGTCACAAAGCCAGACCGACGTTGAGTCATTTTCTGCGCTGGAACCGGTTGCGGACGGCTTTCGTAACTACTACGACGAAGCTCGGAACTATCTGTCTCCTGTCGGTGCGATGATCGACAAAGCAAATCTACTCGATTTAACTGTTCCAGAGATGACTGCGTTGACGGGTGGATTACGAGTTTTAGGCGCAAATGCCGGCGACTCCGCGCACGGCGTGTTGACCGATCGCAAAGGTGAGCTGACTAATGACTTTTTTGTGAACCTCCTAGATATGAGCTTTGAGTGGTCAGCATCGAGTGAGTTTCCGGGTGTTTACGTTGCCACCGACCGTGAGACAGGTACGCGGCGATGGACGGCTACGCCCGTTGATCTAATGTTCGGCTCGAGTTCCGAGTTGCGGTCGATCTCTGAGGTTTACGGTGCCGACGACGGTGAGGCGAAATTCGTGAGTGATTTTGCCAGTGCGTGGACAAAAGTTATGCAGGCTGACCGGTTCGATATTGACGCGGTAAAGAGCACGGCATCAGTGGCTCAGCGTTAGGGCTTTACGTCTCCCACCGAAGACCCGGCCTATGGCCGGGTTTTTTTTGGTTTGTAAGATGATTACTCAGTCCACTTCATAAACGTCACTGGTTGCGCCATACTCACGAGTCACACGGCATGTGCCGTTAAAGAAGATTGTTGTGAGGTTGTCATGAAGTTAGTCACCGCGATTATTAAGCCCTTTAAACTTGACGATGTTCGAAGTGCGCTCTCCGAAATCGGTGTGCAGGGCGTAACGGTTACTGAAGTGAAAGGTTTTGGTCGTCAGCGTGGTCACACTGAGCTTTACCGGGGTGCTGAGTATGTTGTCGATTTTTTACCCAAGCTGAAGCTGGAGATCGCGACAGCGGGCGAGCAGCTGGAGCAAATCGTTGACACCATTATTTCGGCGGCCAGTACGGGAAAAATTGGCGACGGCAAAATCTTTGTGTCGGAGCTTGAGCAGGTCGTTCGTATTCGCACCGGGGAAACGGGCGAAGAGGCAATCTAGTCTCGGATACTTCCCAATAACGCGGGCAGCTCAGTCAGACTACTGACCTCATTGACGCCCAATAGATTGGATTCGCCGTTGGGGTTGTACCAGACCGGTGTGACCCCTGCGTTAAGCGCACCCTGCACATCACTCTCGATGCTGTCCCCCACGTGAATCACCTCTGTAGCAGCGCAGCCTAACCGTTCCCATGTTAGATCAAAGATGCCTCGGTCTGGCTTGGCAATACCGACCTCGTCAGCGCGAATGGCCAGCTCAAAAAACACCCCCAACTCGGTCTTGAAGACGTTCGCGTTACCATTGGTAATCGCCACAAGCCGATACGTGCCGCGGAGCTGTTCAAGAACTTCGATGGCGTCTGAAAACAGTACAACGTCGTTGCGTCGCGCCATAAAGGCTGTAAATGCGGCGGCAGCAGTGCTCGCTGCCTGCTCAGCGTCGATCCCGAGTGAGGTGAGGAGTTGAATCATGACCTCGAGTCGCAGTGCAGTGACGTCGCCGATAATACGCGGAGCGTTTTCGAGCACTTTTTTTCGACAACTAAAAATACGATCCTGACTGAAGTGCTCGGTCAATTGTGGATGAATCGCAGACAGTGCTTGCCACTGAGCTTTATCGGCAGCCATCAGGGCTGGACGCGGATTCCATAGCGTATCGTCCAAATCGAACGAGACCGTAGTGATCATGGTTTTGTACCGCGCTTGGCGCGTTTTTGTGCTCTGGGATGCGCTTGGTCATAGACCTTTGCAAGGTGTTGAAAGTCCAGATGCGTGTAGATTTGAGTCGTTGCAATGTTCGCGTGCCCGAGTAGTTCCTGGACGGCCCGCAAATCACCACTTGACTCTAACAAGTGACTGGCAAACGCGTGGCGTAACACGTGAGGATGGACGGTTTGGGACATCCCGTGCTTGATCGCCAGTTGCCGAATTCTTTCTTGGACCGTGCGAGGGCTGATTCGCGTTCCACGCTGTGTGACGAATAGGGGTGAGTCAAAGCCGAGCGACTCGTCGCCAAAGGGTCGGTATTTCATCCACTCCGATAACGCCACAAGCGCGGGTCTACCGACAGGAACCAGGCGTGTTTTCTGCCCTTTACCCACAACGGTGATCACCTTATCGGTCTTATCCAAGTCGTTTATATTGGCCCCGACAAGCTCGGCCAGGCGAAGCCCTGCAGAGTAAAGGAGCTCGGCCATCGCATGATCTCGCGCCATTAAGGCATTGTCACTGCTATGGTTGAGAAGCTGAGCGACCTGATCTGGTTCGAGTGTTTTAGGCAGTTTTCTTGGTGTTCTGGGGGCCTTCACTCCCGCTGTTGGATCGTTTAAATTGGGGCTATGGCGTGCGAGAAACTTATACAGGGATCGTGTGGAGGACAGGTGCCGCTGAATCGATGTCGCGGATAGTGTATTTCGATTCAACTCAGCCACCCACTGCCTGAGTAACGATTGATTCAGTTGATCAGGATGCGAGATGTCGCGTTCCGTGCAAAAGCTAATCAGCTTCTTGAGATCTCTTTGGTAGTTTGCAATCGTGTGCGACGAGTACCCTCGAACAACATCAATGTATTGCAGGAATTCGCCGACTGCCTGATCAAGTGTTTGATCGGACAAGGCGTTAGTCCGCGGATCGGTTAATGGGTAAGCTTGAAATGACACCCGCTAAGTATTCGAGGAAGAGTGTCCCTTCGCCAATACCATAGCGTGTGGCGTCGACCGACCCTACGGCAATCACTGCAGACTCTTGTTGTCGCGTTGTCAGCCGCGCAAGTGCGGCCGAGCCTTCTGCAGCCTCTTCATCAAACAGCGCTTTGAGTTCGTGAGCGCGCAGAGGGCCACTTGTGGCGTTTTTGTTACCCAGTAAATGCGACGCAACAGCGTTTGAGGAGCTGTCGCCATTGTCACCACACCAGTGAAATGCCACCAGCTCAACGTCGAAGCTCTTTTTCACAAGGCCGCAGAAAAGACTGACTATGTCGTCCTTCGAGCTGCGCTCTGCCAGCGATGAAATGACTTCTTGCGTCGCGTGCAGTAGCGCCTCATTTTGCTCTGCTCGCGCTACTAAGCCGTCTAAACGACGCCTTAATTCCGCATTACGCTCGCGTAAAAGCGCCACCTGGCGTTCAACGAGTGACACTGCGCCGTCGCTCACGTGCGCCAGCTTTAATTCTCCCAGAACGTCTGGGTTATGATCAAAAAAATCGGGGTGTGTACGCAGATAATCGCCGACTATCGCTGCCGTTACGGCCTCTGGTGCTGTTGACGCGTCGCTCATTTACAACTCACTGAAGTGTCAGTTTTCCTTCAAAGACGGTTTCCGCAGGTCCAGCCAACCACACTGGTGCGCGCTCATCTTCCCAAGTCACTTCGAGCTTACCCCCGGGCAGTGTCACTGTCACGCTGGTTGATAATAGTCCCAGTCGGATGCCGTGCACCACAGCGGCGCAGGCGCCTGATCCGCAGGCCAATGTCTCACCGACCCCGCGCTCAAATACTCTGAGTTTGACGGCACTCGCGGTCTCAATTTCCATAAAGCTAACGTTGACACCCTCTGGGAAAACGTCGAGTGCTTGAACCATCGGACCAATCTTCTCGACGGGTGTTGCCCGACAGTCATCGACAAGAACGACTGCGTGAGGGTTGCCCATCGACAAAATACCCGCCTTTAAGGTCACGTTACCGAGTGTCAGATCGCACTCAATGCCGGTGCTCTCAAGCGAGCACGGCACTGCGTTTAATGCCAGTTTGGGTGCGCCTAGATCGGCGCTGACTTGCAGGTCTTTGGTAATCACTAGCCGCCTGAGCTCGCCGCCGACCTCGAGCGTAATCGCATCACTACCCGAGAGTCGCTGTTCTCGAATAAAGCGGCCGACACAGCG
>JAQXEB010000029.1 GCA_029251065.1 Luminiphilus sp. | reverse complement strand
CTGCCCCCAGACGTTGCAATGTGAACTAAATCGGGACTTCGCGATCACCCTGCCCCCAGAGCTACGATCGCCGATCTCCACCCGACTTGCTCGGTTCATATGTCCTTCCCCAAGGAGTGGGTCTTTTTACTCTAACCACATCACATTAGCTAGCGTTAATCTAACCGTATGACCATCGACTCCACCATCGTGTCGTTTGATAACGAGCCTTTAATGCTCGTGGACAGCAATGACGTCATTATCGGTTACGAAGAAAAGGCATCTGCACACCAAGGTGAAGGCCGGCTCCACCGAGCATTCTCTATCTTCCTTTTTAATGACCATGACGAAGTACTTCTGCAACAGCGCAGCCGCCTAAAGCCACTCTGGCCTATGTACTGGTCAAACACCTGCTGCAGTCACCCTAGAAAGGGAGAGACCCTAACTCGATCGACATCACGCAGACTCCAGGAAGAACTCAATCTCGAGGCGCCGCTGAGGTATCTGTATAAGTTCCAGTACCATGCACGCTACGAAGCCCTCGGGAGCGAGCATGAGCTGTGCTCCGTATTCGTTGGGCATGTTCCCGGGCGTCCCGAACCCCTATTTAACAACACCGAGATTGCGGACACGGTCTGGTTACCCATCGCTGAAGTGAATGAATGGCTGTCAGACGATCGCATCAACACGACACCGTGGTTCGCACTCGAGTGGGCACGATTACAAGAAGACTTTGCTGCCGAACTGAAACTGACACCCGGGCTCTAGAGCCAACGAAATCTCGGTGAAGAATCTGACCAAAAGTGCGGTAAGGCAGAGCGGCCCAGAGTCGTCAGGTGAACCGAGCTCCCCTGCTTTTGCGTGTAGCCCTGATTCTCGAGGGACTCCAACAATCCAAGCACCTCGGGCTGCGCCACCATCGAAACCGGCACCTCGGTATTGCACATCAATCGTCGCATCACCGATCGTCGAGTGACCTCAAAATCAGTGGTATCAATAAGGTATTGTGTTGCCAAATGCCCGCGATCAAGTGCCATGTGCCACGCGTCCATATCGATATAGTTTTGCGCAACAATGTCACCCACCTCGCTAACTGCACCCAGGCCTGCACCCAAGGTTTGCGACACTCGGGTTTCTGCATAGCCAAAGGCACTGTAACTTAGGCTGCCTTCTCGCTGTGCTGTTGCCAGCTTGTGGCCGGGGCGAACAAACGCGTTCAAACCAACCCAATCATAACCCTCTTGCTCAAGCCCCATTGCCACCGCATTAAAAATCGCCAGCTTCTCAGCGAGGCTGGGCATCGCGCGCTCGTCGAGCGCCGCTTGATGGGGGAACTGCTGTGGTCTGCGCGTATATTGCTGGCACACGAGCATGTCGGGCCCCAACTCAGCGATCAACGCAATGCTACCTTTAATCGTCTGCGATGTTTGACCAGGCAAACCAAATACGAGGTCCATGTTGATACTGTCAAACTTCATTTCTCGGGCAATGCTGTAAACGTCTTCGAGAAGCCCAAATGATTGTGTGCGACCAAGTTCATTTTGAACCTTGGCGTCTACATCTCGAACCTCAAGATGCAAGTTCCGAACGCCCAGGCCGTGCAGTAAATCCAACTGAGACCGAGACGTCCGCCGAGGATTAATCTCCATGGAAATTTCAGCATCGGGCGCCACTGTAAATGCAGTGTGTATCGAGCCCACGAGCCTGGCCATTTGGCCGTCACTCAAATAATTGGGCGAACCACCACCAATGTGAATCCGATTAATCAAGAGTGCGCCCCTTGATGACTGAGCCATCAGAGAAAGCTCTGTGGTCAGCGAATCTAAGTACCGGTCAATTGCCCTATGATCGTGCTCAATGATGGTGAGATGATCGCAGCTCAAGCAACGACTCGGACAGAAAGGTATATGCACATAAAGCGCGGTTGCACCTTCTTGCGCGCTTTTTAAAGCGTCTGACAACTGAACATTCGCGTGATCGTCGACGACCGAGACAGCGGCACCAACAATCGCGTGCGGACTCTCGTGCCGATCAAAAATGTCGTCTAAGCCTGGCGGCTTTTGATTTGACCATTTCATGTTTACTCCCCCCCCCTCAAATACCGCGTCAATCGCTGGCTGGGTTCGACGGTGGCTAGCAAGCCAAGGACCGCAAACAAAAGCGCTGTAGAAGCACCAGTCAGTTGCGGACTAAACAAACGTGCCCGCTCTCCCACATTATTCTTCGGTCTCTGGCTCGTCAAGCAAACTTGGGAGAAATAATGTAGAACCGAATAGCTAGGCATCATCTTCATCGTCTCGCACGGCTCGCAGTTGGGGTGCGTTTCCTCTGGCCCACGACCAAAGCGCAGCATCATTGAGTGGAAACATCAGAAAAAGATGCTCAATTGACGCTAACAGCATCAAAGTGGCGATTAAATACAAGGATAGCTGTTGTGTGAGTTCAGCCCCTGCGGACGCACTGCCGAAGAGGGAGTAAGTCACGTAAAATCCCATCAGTGTCGACAGTGGTAAGAAAATACTGAGCCGATCCGTCTTCAAGTACGACACGAGATAGTGCAAGTGGTCCGGTAACCAACGTTCATTGAACGCTCGAACCCCGAGAAACAAATTCAGCTTTGCACTCCAGCGCATCAGCCAAAGCACGGTGAGCGTGTAGAAGGCAGTCGGGTTTGCTTGACCCATACTCATCACCGCCAGAAGCCCTACCGAGAGCAGAACACACACTTCGTGGTAAATCGTTGTGGCAACACCCCCTTTGAACCGCTCCCACATAGTGGCGTTTTTTTCACATACCTCGTGATTCGGCCCGTTAACGTAGCCCAACAAGTAACTGACCTCGAGCCAGGCCCATATCAGGAGTCCCAACATAAACCCCAGTGCCGCGGCCAAAGGCTCGCTCGTGTCCACGGTAAGGGGGACCAAACACCACGCCACAAGCGCCAGAATTGACAGTACGATAAAGCCCATCCTCGCCCGCTCGTGTGACTGATGAACAAGCAATAGAGCAAGCCCGGTCAACAACCACCATGAAGAGACCGCAATGACTAGAGCCGGAAGCAACATCGACTAAGACTGCTCCTGATCTGCAATATCGAAGGCGTGAGCGCGGTCAAAAATTGCGCGAAACTCGCGATAGTTATCGGGGCCAAAGGCTTCAATGGCGATCCAGTAACCCGTCAGCTCGTCAAGCAAGATAAGCCCGCCCGCGGCAGTCAACTCAAGAACGAACTGAGGGTCGCTCTCAATCGATCGAGACACTCGCTCACGAACAAGGGTACGCATAACACCGCGAACAAAGCTGCCTTCGCCGGCTGAATACGTGGCGAGCGGCTCTCTGCTCTCAAGGTGCTGAATAACCACGGCACCACCCTCTCCATCAGTGACAGTGAGGCTGGCTCGCGCCACAATCGGCACCTCCGGCTTTTGAGGTGGTCCCTGATGTCCCTGACTATTGACGGAAATCAGTGCCCATGACAGTCCCACAGCAGCGAACAATAGAACGACGGGGTGCCGTAGCACCCCGAACAACAATCCGGGCCAACCCACAATAATCCCCCCCAGCTAGCGAAGTACTAGCGTTTTCTACACTGCGGCAATCTGTGTTGCCTCTGCATCGCTTGATGTAACGCCCATCTCATCAATGATATTGACGAGTAACCGAGCGACAACATCGGGATCTTCTATCCCTCTCAGTAGCGGCTGCACTCGTCGAAAGCTGAACGGCCGGACGTGAGGCCAGAGCATCAACCAGTAAACCTTAGTACCTTCAATAGGCAGAAAAGTGATGTCGCCCGTTCCGTCTCGCAAACGCCTTAGCCCCGCTGACTCAACCTTCGCCAAAGGAAGATTGATGATCATCGGAAGCGCAACACCTGAGCGAATAATCAGTCGCCGATTCGTGATCGTGTAAAGCGTGCTGTTCGAATACAGTTTCGCCATGAACGCCAAGATGACAAGCACCGAAAGCGCCAACCCGCTTTGCCAAGCCAAAGTGCCTGTTAATACTGACAGGGACGCTCCATCCATGATTCGATAAATAGCGTGCGCAGAAATCAGCAGCAAAAAGTACAGCGATGCCGCATGCAACTGAAACACGCGCTTAGCCATCGATTCCCAAGTAGGTGACGACTGCCAGAGGACTTGTTCGCCCTCAGGCAGCTCCGATGGGAGCCCTACGATCGGCTCATACTCGTACTCATTCACAAGATCGGACCTTGGCGACCCGGCATCGCATACATTGTGCCGCCACCGTAGAAGGCGACGATCTTGTCCTCTTCCTGCAGCGTTACTTGATCTGGATTCGCCAAACCGGGCACCTGTTTAAACTGGTCGCTGCGAATAGACTTCACGTGGACGCTGCCGTCTCGCTTTACTCTTGCCATTGTCATAGGCAAAAGTACCCTGCGATCACCCACCTCGAGCTCCGCGTAGCGAAAGTGTGGTTCTGCGCGATCAACCCACAAATCGACCACAGTGGCTCCCTGAGCACCGTCACAGCCAAACACGGCTTGTCCGCGGGGGTCAGGATCGTTCTTGTGAACCTTGTGCTCACCATCGACTCTCAGCGGGACAATTCGTGGGGCGCCGTCAACCGTCAAATCAGGATGCTCCGGTCGAATTGCGTATGCCGCAGGGCCCACGCCGTCGACCATTGGGTCTCCGGTAGGCTCCAAAGGCGCTCCTGGATGAGCGTGCGTAGGCGTGGCTTTGAGCTCATACTGCTCGGGCATTGGTCCCGGCACTGTACGCTCGCCTTGGCCATGCGCTAGCTTGTAGGTTTTGGGGTTTGGAAGACCCCCAAT
>JAQXEB010000028.1 GCA_029251065.1 Luminiphilus sp. | reverse complement strand
GTAAAGCTGCATCGCAAACACGCGTATGCCAAGCTCGATATCAGCTCTCAAGCAGAGCTTTTCTTCTTGTTCATGGAAGCACTCTCGCACTGGTCTGGCGACCCGGATACCGACCCACTTATCGCGTACCAAGGGGGTGCCTGACTGTGCCGGCGCTCACACTGGCTGATGGCTTTTCAGCACTGAATCGAGGGGACCTCGCCACGGCAGGTGAGGCCTGTAAACAAGCGCTTGAGAAGGACCAGACGCAGGTGCCCGCCCACTTTCTGGTTGGCCTAGTTGCCCTTGAGGGGCAACAGCGACAGGTAGCGCACAAAGCGTTTAAGTCAGTAGTAAAACTCGACCGCAATCATGCAGCAGCGTGGGCGCATTTGGCTAAGTTAAATGTCGGAGAAGGCCGAATAGCGGGTGCGGAGTCAGCCTTAAAAGAAGTAAGGCGCATACAGCCAAATGATCCTGTGGTGATAGAGCTTGCCGGTACAGTGCTGAATTCACTGGGAGAATATGAAGCCGCAGAGCGCTTTTTTGAGCGCGCACATCAGATGGTACCCAACAACTCGTCCGCGCTGATGAATTTGGGGAACGTCCGAGTTTTTCTCGGGAAAATTGACGATGCGGTCGCGCTATTCAAAAGGGCCATTTCATTAGAACCCAGCAACGCTCAGTGCCATTGGGGACTTGCCAACTCTGAGAGAGCGGGGAGCGACGACCACGTCATTCAGATGCAGGCATTGATTCAATCCGGGCAACAGTCAAAACGCGCCCAAGGCTTTCTTCACTATGCCATTGGCAAAGAGAGTGAGGACCTGGGCGACTGGCCCACCGCGTTCAGTGCCTTCAGCGAAGGTGCTCGCGCGCGGCGCGAGACAGTGGAGTTCAATGAAGCCGATGAAATTGCGATGTTTGATGCCATCAAGGCAACGTATACCGCCGACTGGCTATCGGCGCGACCACCCGGCATTGCGGATTCATCACCTATTTTTGTGCTGGGTCAGCCCCGGACGGGCACAACGCTCATTGAGCGTGTAATCACTAGCCATTCACAAGTCCTTTCGGCTGGCGAACTGCAACAATTCGGACTCGCTGTGCGCCGTGCGACCCGACACAACGACCCCAAGCGTTTCTCGCGCGACCTCTTTTTGGCGGCAGCTGACATCGATCCAGCGGAAATTGGCCAAATGTACTTAAGATCAACCGCCAAACAGCGCGTCAAAAAACCCTTCTTTGTCGACAAGCTCCCGGTCAATTATCTCAATCTGCCACTGATTCTTGCAGCACTTCCCAACGCGAAGATCGTCCACCTTGTAAGAGGCCCGATGGACGCTTGCTTTGCCAGCTTCAAGCAGCTGTTTGCCGATGCCTATCTTCACTCTTACGACCAAGGTGAAATGGCGCGACATCACGCACGGTACTGCGATCTTATGGCGCATTTTCATGCTGAGTTCCCAGGGCAAATCATTGATGTGAGTTACGAGGACACCGCACGAGATCTAGAACCCAATGCACGGAGATTAATTGCGGCATTGGGACTTGAATGGGAAGACGCCTGCCTCAATTTCCACGAAAGTAGCGCAGGTGTCGCCACCGCAAGCTCAGTGCAGGTCAGAGAGCCCGCACACACGCGGTCAATTGGGCGCTGGCGTCGGTACGAGGCTGAGCTAAGTCCCATGGCAAGTGAGCTTAATCGCTTGGGGGTTCCCTTAGATTAGCGCCGGAGTATACTGACTCGTAGATAAACTGAAGCGTTCGACTTCTTAACAAAAATGACGAGCAGACTTTGCGTGATGACTGCTCAGCGCCACCCGAGGAAACCATTATGTCAAAGGTCTTTGGCACAAAACCCAACACCAAACTCTTGCTGCCCCTCGCTGTATCAGCAGCACTGATCAGTACAGGCCCAGCGATCGCACAAACTCTCGAAGAGGTTATCGTTGTAGCCACGAAGCGAGAGCAGGGTGTTATGGACGTGCCCCTCGCGATCACAGCTCTGTCTGGTAACTTTATTGCAGAGACGAACCTTAACGATGTAAAGGACCTTATTGCTTACACGCCAGGTGTCAGCGGTAACTCTCAAGATTCTTATATCGACGCCGTCAGTATCCGAGGTGTGCGAACACAGGACTTTGGTGTCGGGGGAGATCCCTCATCAGCCTTTTTTAAGAACGACCTTTATGAGGGCAGAAACGGCTCAGCTGTAACGAGCTTGTTTGACGTTGAACGGGCGGAGATCCTTCGGGGGCCCCAGGGCTTCTTGTTCGGACGCAACTCGATCGGTGGCGCATTCAGTGTGCACACACGTAAAGCGGAAATAGGCTCCAATGATGCCTTTATCGACTTTGACTTCGGGCAGCGCGAGCATGCGGTATTTGAGGGTGCGGTCAACATCCCAATAAGCGACAATTTTGCTATGCGTTTAGCCGGTTACAGTTCGCACGAAGAGGGCTTCGTAAAGAACGTATTCTCGGGTAACAACGAAATCGACCACAACAAAAAGGCCATTCGCTGGTCGACCCGCTATGAGTCGGACGCACTCTCTATCGACACGGTTGTTGACTGGGAAGATAGAAAGCAGTCAGGTTCGATGTATCGCGCGATCGATAGTGGCGACATCTGGGACGCGCTCGACGGATACATCGTTGACGATACAACGGTCAACGGAAACAACCAGCAAATTGACTCCGATCTTGAACGTGGCGATGCCGATATCGGCGACCTTCTTACTATCGGGGTATTTGTCGAGTACGACCTAGGCTTTGCAACGCTCAACTCGAACACAGGCTACAAAGACCACGACTACTACTACTCTGAAGATTACGACGGCACGTCGCTCAACATTAATAACTTCCAGTTCGAGCAGTCAGGACAATACTTTCAACAGGAACTTCGCCTCACAAGCAATGGTGATGGTCCTCTGAGCTGGTACACCGGTATCTCCTACTACGACGAAGACCTCGATGCCGAGTTCAACGCAGTAGGCTCTGAGGACCTGATGTGCCAGTACTACCTCAACTATTACGCCGAAACTTACGGCTATGAGTTCTACAGTGGCTGCTCTGACTACTACACCGATTTCTACCCCAGCTCTGATGGCAACCTTGTGGAAACAGGCATGCTCAAGGGCAAGTACACCGGATGGGCGGCCTACGTGAACCTCGACTACCAAGTCACCGATGAGCTCTTGGCTTCAGTTGGGGTGCGCTACACCAAGGATGACAAAGACTTTGGCATCTTAGTGCCAGAGCCCGATAGCTATTTAGGTCCTTACTTCACCTATGGCTTTGCGACGACTGAGTACATCGAAGACTCAAAATCCTGGAGCGACACAACAACGCGGTTTGCTCTCACCTGGACACCTAATGACGACGCGATGTTTTTCGCAAACTACACCCAAGGGTTCAAATCTGGCGGCTTCGGTAGTTTCTGGATTGAAGACGCTCAAGGTATACCGCCTGAAGTGGCTCAAACAGGTATTACGCAAGCAGACGGTTTCCGACCGGGAACATTCAAGCCAGAGCAAATGGACTCGTACGAGATTGGCTTTAAAACGAGCTACCTCGACGGCGCTGGTAACTTCGATTTGACGGCATTCATGTACGACTATACCGATGCGCAAGTTATTCAATATGTCGATGTAGGAGACACCTTCTCTGCAAGAGTTTTAAACGCCGGCAAGACCGAAGGAATGGGTGTCGAGGCATCGACTACCGTGGCGATTAACGAGTACACGACCTTTTACCTATCGATGGGCTACCTCAACACCGACGTGACTGGTCTTGGGGATCCCAACCTTGACGATGGCGTCAATGAATCTCTGTGCAGTATCGACGTCAATCAAGAGGGCGATGGAAGAGGCTGCGAAGGAAGTCGAATATTTTGGGCACCCAAATTAACGGGCGCTGCGAAACTCGATGTAGACGTCCCTGTTGATAACGGAACGATTGCGACCAGCTTCGAGGTTTCTTACGAAAGTGAGCGAGGCGGCGCATGGGAAGGTAATCGCGAGGGCATCATAGGATCATATGCAATAGCCAACCTTCGCGTGGGTTACGAGTCTGACAACAATTGGTATGTTCAGGCCTACGCTGAAAACTTGTTTAACGAGTTTACTTGGGATGGCTACAACGCCAATGGAGGTATCATACCCTCGCACTTCTTCGGTCCCATGCGTCCAAGAACGATTGGAATCCGCACAGGTATAAACTGGGACTAAGCCACCCGCTTTAAACCCTAAGAATCGGCCAGCAAACCGTCTCGGTGCGCTGGCCGAGACGTTTCTGGGGATAGCCATATCGCGATGAACGCAGGAGCAAAATCGGGGTCCTCAATGGCGCCTACCCATGTTCCGTTGTAATAAAATCGGCTAATGCCACGCTCATCCACATCGAACGCAATCTTGTCGCCTTTGGAGACATCGGGCCACATTTCGAGCACTTGCGCTTCCCAAGCCGTTCTTCGTGCATCACTAAGCCCAAGGTGATCCCACTCCTTCGCTGTTTGGTTTGCGAGAAAACGTCCAGAAATATTGCGGCGATAGGTCAACAAAAACCGAAAGGAGTGCTTGGGGTTCGTCCACTCACCTGACATCGTATACAGAGCCGAGTCAAACACCTTAAAAAAGGCCACCTTGAGTTCAGAACGTCCCACCAAGGACAGCGGGCGCGCTGTAATGGGCGATAACGAGACATCAACCGTGTCACTTGCAGGCTGGGCCACAACAACGGCCGATGTCACAATACTGCAGACGAGTGTCGCTGCGGCCACCAGTGATCTCACGCCACGGTGGCCTCGCGCTGGCTAAATCGCACCATAAGCGGCAGCATGATCATCCATAGTGGCACTAAGATCATCATGCTGGTGATATCACCGAGCGGCAGCGCGACTGCACCGAACTTGGCACCCGCGAGGTAGTTCGCGGGCGCAATGGCACCCAACACAATGGGTCTCCACCAAGTCGCCGACAGAAAGGCCATCGCGCGGGGTAATACCGTGGGAAATACCAGCCAAAGACAGACCATCCAAAGCGGGAAAAAAGCATCACCGAAGTCATAGACGCCCGCGACTGCGAGGGAAAAATCAACACCAATGCCCAACGCGGCAGAGGGCAAGACGCGCCGCAATTCCAACCGAATGTTTGCAACTGCGGCATAGTGGAAGGCAATAAGCGCTGCCGTGAGGAGCATCCAGTCTTCTCGCCCCAACACGCAGCTAAACCAAGTAATCTGGAACCAGAGGGCGTTAAACCACGTTTTTTCGATCAATATCATGGTGCTGATACGGCCGAATCAAACCTTAAGATCGCTAGAACTTAAGATTTTACGCCAAAATGGTCAGCAGTCTTGTCGAGGCCGTCCACAAGCTTTGCGACCAGTGCATCGATCTCACCTTTTGTGGTCACAAAGGGCGGCGACATAATCATGGCGTCGCCTGTTTGGCGCACCATGAGTCCACTCTCAATCGCACGATCACGACAGTAAACAGCGGCGCCAGATTCGGGTGCCAAGCGCTCACGGCTCGACTTGTCTTTCACCAGTTCGACCGCCGCAAGTAATCCTTTTGCTCGCACTTGACCCACAATAGGATGATCGCTCAGTGTTTGCAG
>JAQXEB010000027.1 GCA_029251065.1 Luminiphilus sp. | reverse complement strand
CACGTCATACCCACATCGAGAGGCGGCGAGGATAAATGGGAAAACGTTGTCGCCGCCTGCAAACGCTGCAATTGGCTTAAAGACTGCTTAACACCCGATCAGGCGGGCATGCCGCTGCTGGCGATACCCTTCAAACCCAATCCCTATGAGTGGCATTACTTGGCAAAGGATCGGGTACTTTCCGACCAAATGGATTACCTCTCAACGCAATTTCGCGCTGACCGTGACTGGGCACATTGACTCGAATCGACAGAAAACCCCAGTGCCCCCACTATCCTCTAAAGTAACGCTGCGGCACCATTGGCAAGGAGACCACTGTCAAGTCAACGCGCTTACCGCGCACCTCCACATGCAATGATGTGCCAACATCGGCGTATTCAGCTTCGACATAGCCCATTGCCAGAGGTCCACCGGCGGTCGCGCCGAAGGCGTCCGAGCATGTGCGACCGATACAACGACCTTCGTTGTTTAAAAGTGACTCCTCGGCGCGCACGGGTCGGCGGCCCTCAACCTTTAGACCCACTCGCTTTTGCGTGACTCCCTCTGCAAGCTGATGGTCAATAACGTCGCTGCCTGGGTATCCACTGGCGCGTACCCCACCGACTCGGCGAGCAGGTGATATAGCCCACCGCAAGCCGGCCTCAATTGGGGTAATAGTGGGTGAAAGCTCGTGACCATGAAGGCATAAGCCCGCTTCGAGGCGCAGTGAATCGCGCGCACCCAAACCAACAGCCTCTACCTCAGGCTCTGCAAGTAGCGCCGTCATGAGTCCCACAGCATCAGCCGCTGCAACCGATATTTCAAATCCGTCCTCACCTGTGTAACCAGAGCATGTAACCCACGCATCGATACCTGCAATACAGTCCGTAGCTCCGGTCATAAAAGTCAGTGTCGACGAAACATCGGAAAGTCGCTGCATCACGAGCCTCGCCAAGGGGCCTTGTAACGCCATTAGCGCCCGCGCCTCGTGCATTTCAAAGGTCAAATCGGGGAGCATGGCTTTGAAGTAAGCAAGGTCAGCGTGCTTATTGCCCGCATTGATCACCAGAAAAAATCGATCGCCATCAAGATTAGTGGCGATAAGGTCGTCTCGCACTCCGCCATCATCATTGGTTAACAATGCATACGTGCTGCATCCTGGCGATAAACTCAATAAGTTAGCCGGCATCAGGCGCTCTAATTGTTCAGCCACGTCTTGCCCAGACACAGTGACCTGCCCCATGTGCGAGACATCAAATAGACCCGCTTGTGCACGCGTATGGTGATGTTCTGCAATAATGCCGGGCGGGTAGCTAATCGGCATGGTGTACCCTGCAAACGGCACCATTTTCGCACCGAGACTCAAGTGCATCGCGGTCAGTGGTGTTTCAAGTGGCAAAGTGGCCTCCTGTTGAAGAGCAGACGTCAGAGATGGTTAAGCACACGGCACACAAACATACTGCAACGCGCGGAGGCACTTAGTATGAAGGACATTGATATCAGGAGTCACCCAGCGCGTGTCATCAGTTTAATTGGCATGCCGGGGAGTGGCAAAAGCACCGTCGGTGTCCTACTCGCTAAGCGTTTAGGGCTTGCGTTTGTTGATACTGACTTACTGATACAAGAAAAAGCGGGCGCAACGCTTGCGGAAATCATTGCGCAAAAAGGCCACACCGCACTTCGAACCATTGAAGAGCAAGTGCTTATGGAGATGGACATCGGCGCCTCGGTCATTTCCACCGGTGGATCGGTCGTCTATAGCGATGCAATCATGCGGCGTCTTACTCAGTCATCGACTGTCGTGTATCTCCGAGCCACACTGGCGACGGTGGCGTACCGCATTTCGCTCGCGCCGGATAGGGGCATTGCATCGCCAGGCAATCACACGCTGGAGGACGTCTTCAACGAACGCGTGCCGCTCTATGAGCGTTACGCCCATGCAACCGTCAATGTGGATTCAGACGCGGCGGAAGTCATTGCCGGACACATCAGCCAAGCCTTGGACACCTAAACCACGACTGTGGACACGTCCGAGTGCGGCGACCGCGCCGAGGCATGCTCGGCACTTAGCGGCCAGACGAACTGGCACAGCACTTGCAACAGTCAGTGGACTCTCGCCCACTCGAAAGGACTTCGAAAAAGCATCAGGACGATGCGCGTGGGCGAGAGCATCCTTAGGCGAGCGTGTGAGTCTGACTACCCGCGCGATTAAAGGGCTTCTTTTAGACACCACGACAATTCCGAAATAACAGTCCCAAGCCCACTCTGCAAAGAGCCTATGTTCCTGCTTCCTGCGATTGGCCCGTTTCATCACGCCACGTGCTCATATTGCCCTCAATCACAAAAAATGCGAACAACCACAGAATCGCATCCCAAAAGTCGAGAACGCTGCCCTCAAATCCCCAGTAGACGGCGGCTAAAAATAAAATGAGATAGAGCGGAATCTTCACTCGCCGGACTGACTCGCTAAGCAAGCTCAGGGTGTGCTGACGTGAAAGCAATACTCGCACTTCAATCTCGAGCACAATCACCACCAGAATCCAGGCGGACGCGTTGATCACATCAAGCGCTGCTAGCCACACCGCACTCTGTAAAAAAGCGGGGCTCGCAATGACGCGCTCGTAATCGGTCAGTACGAGCCACTCGCCAGCACCACAGGCACTGGCTGAGAAAGGTTCAAATTGGTCTAAATTGATAAGTACGGACCAACTTGCATCCAGAGTTTCACACAGACCAGCGCTCATGGGTTGACTCGCCATCAACCCGCTAAGCTCTGCGATGTAGCCCCACCAAGCCACTGTAATCGCAGCAAGACACAGAAATTTAGTGCCGCGAATAAACCAGCCCACGACGCTTCGCAGCAAGTGATCGGAGAGCACGTAAGTCTCAAGCTCGAAGAAAATAAGCAGGACTAACCAAGCCCCAGTATCGATGGTGGCGGAAAAAATTTGAACGAAGCTGGCGATTGACGTCACCGACGTGTTCAGTGCGGCCGAAGACGACATCTCCTCTGCCATGAACAGAAAGACATTAATCAATAACGCGGCGTACACCAGATACTTAATGGACTGAAACACGTTCTGATTTTTTAAAAAATTACCTAATACCATAGCAACACGCTGAAACGTCCGGACTACACCTGAAGTAGCAGGTGTTCGCGCTCCCAAGAGCTAATCACCCGGTTAAACTCCTCGAACTCGTCGAGCTTTACTGCAGCGTAGGCTTGTAAAAACAAATCCCCTATCACGCGTGACAGATCGTCGTTTCCATTAAGGCGTCGGACCGCCTCCTCGAGCGACCGTGCGACTTCGACATTATCGTCATTGGCGGTCCCTTGATGCGGCGCTGTGGGTTGGAGTTTGTTTTCCAAACCGAGCAAACCACTGGCCAGAGAAGCCGCGATTGCAAGATAGGGGTTTGCATCAGCACCGGGGAATCGATTTTCGACCCGTCGATTATCGGGCGTGCTGTCGGGTACGCGAAACGCCGTCGTGCGATTGTCATAGCCCCAACTCAGGTTAATGGGTGCCGAAATATCCGGCGCGAGACGACGGTAAGAGTTCACGTTTGGCGCATAAAAACTGATCAGGTCCGGCGTATAACGCTGCAGACCGGCAATGTAATGCATGAGCTCGGCGGTGGGCTGCTCGTCCGGACC
>JAQXEB010000026.1 GCA_029251065.1 Luminiphilus sp. | reverse complement strand
AGTTCCTTTGTTTACTTCGAGCTTAAAAACTTACTCAGTGAGCTCACCCGGCCCGAGCGCACGGCGATCTGGGCACAGATGGACCTCGCCGTTAATATCTTGTCGATTTCTACGGGGCTGCTTGTCACCGGCCGGATTGTGAGTAAATTCGGTATGCCGCTCACCATCGCACTGGTCCCTGTCCTCATTTGCATAGGGCTGCTTGTGCTGGCGATTTCGCCACTGCTAGGCGCTGTAGTGGTGCTGCAAATTGTGCGTCGTGCGGGGAACTATGCTGTGACTCGACCCGCTCGCGAAATGCTGTTTACGCGCGTTGATCGTGAAACCCGATTTAAGGCAAAACCGGTTATCGACGTGGTCGCCTACCGCGGTGGCGACATGTTGATGGCGTGGTTATTCACTGGGTTGACGCAAGGTTTGGGGCTCGGATTGGCGGCGGTTGCGGTAGTGGGTGCTGGCATCGCGGCGCTCTGGTCACTCGTAGGCATCTATCTCGGTCGTTGGTTTGAGCGTGACGATTCGGAGTCCAATACGACCCCTGCCGATGCGACCTCAGCGGCTCGAGGAGGCACTCACTAGATGAACTACAGGCTTTTTTTAGGCGCTTGGGCTATCGATGAGCTCATTGACCTTCGACTTACACACACTAATAACTGGTAATGGAATTCGTTATGAAAAATATCGCAAAGACCACACTGTTGGCTTTTTTTCTTGGCACTGGCGCGCTTGCTACGGCGGGCCACCACTCAGGTGCGGCGCATGAGGGTAATCAAGTAAAGCACGTTGGCTTTAGCCAGATGGGCGACCCTGCGACGGTGCTTGAAGTAAAAACAGAGGCGTCGCGGGCGTTACGTCCAGGGGAAGTCCGCGTCAAAGTACTTGCCTCGCCCATTAACCCTTCCGACCTCCTGCAGATTGCGGGTAATTATGGGGTTGACCCCGTACTGCCCGCACGTCCGGGCAGCGAGGGTATTGGTCGCGTTACCGAAGTATCTGCAGACGTTCAGGCACTGACAGTGGGACAACTGGTTCTTCTTGCGAGTGGGAATACGTGGGCGGAAGAGCTTGTTGCTCCGGCAGCAGGCTTTCTGCCGCTTCCTGATCTTGGCCCTGTTGGTGCTGACGTCATTGAGCAGCTGGCCATGGCGGCGGTTAATCCGCTGACTGCACTGCTTATGCTGACCGCGTATACCGATGTGGCAGAGGGTCAATGGATTGCACAGAGTGCGGCAAACTCTGCTGTCGGTGGCTACGTCATTCAGCTGGCCAAACAGCGGGGCATTAAAACTGTCAATATTGTTCGCCGGGAGGGCTTGGCGGAAGAGTTGATGGCCAAAGGTGCAGATGTTGTCCTCATTGACGGGCCTAATTTAGCGGCTGACATTGCCAAAGCAACTAGCAATGCGCCCATTGTCTTAGCGCTGGATCCTGTGGGCGGCGACACCTTCGCTCGGTTGTCCGACAGCCTTGGCTATGGCGGTACATTGGTAACCTTCGGCCTTCTTTCGGGAAAACCTGCTCCTTTAAATACCCGAATGCTAATAGGCAACGACACGCGCCTGCGGGGGTTTTGGTTATATAAGTGGTATCAGACGGCGAGCATGCTAGAGAAGCAAGCGGCCTTTGGGCAAGTGATTCCGCTCATTGTAAACGGTACCTTGAAAGCCGATATTGATTCGCGCTTTACGATTGATCAAATTAAACAAGCCGTGACACGGTCGAATGAAGGCGGCAGGAATGGTAAGGTACTGATCGTTCCGAGCCCCCTTTAATCCACCCCGTGGCTGGAGTATAAGCGTCGTACTCGACGCATAAACCCTAACGAATATCAGTTTTGTTAATCCGCTCGTAACTGACGGTTGGCTGCATACCGTTGATCTAAACGAGACGGATGTCTGCCGCCGGCTAGCCCTCTGCGGGCGGATCTGGATTAAGTATGTCCTGGGTGCGCAGCTCGAAATCACTGGCGTCGTGCCGCTCAAGTAGTTGCGACGATTTAGCACCATACGGTCGATTGACCATTCGGCCGCGTTTCACGGCAGGCCTCTGAGAAATCTCGTCCACGTACCGAGCGAGGTGCGTGTAGGTGTGTGCCTCGAGGAACTCCGCGGCGTTATAGGCTTTCCCTTCAATCACTGAGCCGTACCAAGGGTAGATGGCCATATCGACAATAGTGTACTCATCACCACAAATATAAGTATTGTCCGCCAGTCGCTTGTCCAGAAGATCAAGTTGGCGTTTGACCTCCATCGTGTAGCGGTCAATAGCGTATTCAATCTTCACCGGTGCATAGGCATAAAAGTGACCAAATCCACCGCCTAAAAGCGGCGCCGCACCCATTTGCCAGAATAGCCAGTTCAAACACTCGGTTCTACCGGCGTGATCAGAGGGTATGAACTCACCAAATTTATCGGCCAGGTAGAGAAGAATCGACCCTGACTCAAACACCCTCAAAGGGGTTTCTTCGCTATGGTCGACCAACGCCGGAATTTTTGAGTTGGGGTTGGCGGCAACGAAGCCGCTACCAAACTGAGAGCCATCGCCGATATTGATGAGCCACGCATCGTATTCGGCACCGGCATGTCCCTTTGCTAGCAACTCCTCGAGCATAACCGTGACTTTCACGCCGTTTGGTGTTCCAAGGGAGTACAGCTGGAGCGGGTGCTTGCCGACTGGCAACTCTTTTTCTTGCTGAGCACCGGCCGTAGGGCGGTTGATATTAGCAAAGGCTTGATTACTATTTTGCTTCCACTCCCAGACCTTTGGGGGTTCATAGGCATCGCTCATCGATCTTATTCCGTGACTATTAGGCGGTGCTTACAGTGTCACTGAATGGTGGTGTGAGACAAGTTTTTGATGAAGTTCACTCAGCACACTAAGGTTTAGGAGTTAAAAAGAGCGCTGCGACCTTTGCATCGCCTGTGAAAACTCTCGATTGAGGTTTATTCGATCAGCGCCCTAGTTAGGTCGTGGAAATTTTAGATCACTACCTTTTTGAGGCACCAGTAACGCGCTTTTAAACGCGATTAATCAGCCAGCCTGGAAATAAAAATATGGCAACTGAAAGCAGGCTGAGCAACTCTAAAGGCATAAATCGTTTTGGGTAAACCCTATGGCAGCCGATAAAAAGATCGAGATCTTGCGACACGCAATAGAGCTGATTGCCGATGAGGGTTACGGCAGTTTAAGCATGCGAGCCTTGGCAAGAGCGAGTGGAATGAAACTAGGTGCGCTGCAATACCACTTTCGAACCTGGGACATATTACTGACAGAGCTGGTGCATTACATTGACTCTGAAATTACCTCGGCGTTTGAGTCAGGTGGTTGGTCTACTAATGAGGCCTCAGTTCCTGATTTGGTCGAATTTATGCTGGATGAGCATGTGGGCACCTTAGATGGTTTATTCAGCGACCGTCTCTGGGCTCAATTGTGGGCGATGGAACAGGTAGAGCCCCTCGTTTCGGACTTACTAGAGGATGTTTATGCCAAGTTCTTGTGGATCTTGGAGACGAAAATCGCGGCCTGCGGCGTCAAGCAGCCGCGATCAGAGGCGTTGGCCATTATGAGTATGATCGAGGGTGAATCATTATTCATGGGGGCAGGTCGCCGTTGGAGGGCCGACCGAACATCGGTTCGCAAGGTGATTCTGAGTTTTGCCACCCAGCGCTACTCAGACGGACGAAAGATGTAACCGATAGCGGCAGACGGTTACGGGATCATTTCTAAGCGGTTTGTTCGTTGACAGCGCGATAGGCCGCGTCGAAGGCCGCATCCATTAGCGGCATTGCTTCCGAGTCTGTGTTGGCCACAGAGACGCGTCCGAATTGCGCTCGACCAATCTCATGGGGAGCCTGTCCAGGTTCCCAGTCAGGATCATCCAGCTTTACATAGGGGTAAGCGTAGCCGTGGGGTATGCGATTGACCGTTATCGCCTGAATATCTGATGCATGATTAAAGCCATATTGCCCCAACATCGATTGGAGTTGATCTCGAATCTTTTGCTCATAGTCCTCAAAACGCGCGCTGTATATCTGTGTGCGAGCCAAACGGAGTTGATCGCGCACCGATACGCCCGCGTTGGGTGCGTCCTGTGACATTGGGGAATGCATCATAAACATGACCATAGGGTCACTGGCACTTCGTGGAGGTTCATAACCACCTACGCTCACCGTGGGCGAACAACTTACCCATTGAAAGGGGTCATACGGACATTGAAAAAGCGTAGCGCCCGCCTGTGAAAACGCCTTCCCGTCACGGAGTTGCACGTTGGCGTAGACAAATGGGGTTTTGACACCATACCGCAGACCTTCTTTTTGCGATTCAGGCATTTCAGGGCAAATATCGGGGATAAGACCGTTATAGCAGGCCATGATGCAATGCGCTGCGGTGACGCGTTTAGCCTCGCCCAGTTCAACATAGTCGACTTCCACTCTATCTGAGGGCAGTTCTCTCACCCCTACCGCAGTGCTGTTGAGACGCAGCCGCACCGGATGATTCTCCTGATCCAGTGCATCGTAGTTGAATCGAGCTGCGACGATATTTTCAGGGCCTGTGGCCTCGGGTGCTGCCTGAGGAATCAAATGTCGGACCAGTAGGCGAGCCACCGATGCATTTCCATCAGGGAACATTCGGATATCAATAAGACTGTCGACAAAGGCACCGCCCAGTTTGGCAGCGGTTTTGGCAAACCACCCCATCGACTTGATACCGCTCCCGCCGCCTAAGATGGCTTCGCCAACTGTTAAGTTCCAACCGGTCATACCACTGAGGTGGAGGATGATTGCATTGAGTATGGGCAGGGTAGAGGGTAATAAACCCACTCTATCGATTAGGTATTGGTTGTAGCTTACCGAGTTGATGTAGTCCCACTTTTCGCTCAGAGACAGCCCATCCAGGAAATCCTGTTCGCCTCCCCAGAACGCGGTGAGTTTCCTCTTCTCGTCTTCTGGTAGGGGAAGGGATGCAATGACCTCGTCGTAGCCGTCCGCGCCAAACATCACACCATTCCAATTTCCGCCCACCATGACGTGACCGGCCTCCCCGGGAAGTGCTACACCGTTATTAGCATCTAGATTGCCCACTAAGGCCAAGTCAGCGGCGGTGCGCTCGGCCATTAGATCAAGGAAATCTTCATTGAGACCAATGTCGCTCATAAGTTGCGCTGCTTCATCGCTGTACGATAGCCACTCTATGTTCTGAGCACCGCCCAGACTCACCATCATTCGACCGTCTTGATGAAACTCATTGCGTTTTGCATGCCCACCAAAATCGTCGTGGTTGTCCAAAATAAGGATGCGCGCATCCGGGCCCATTTTTTTCTGATAGAAGTGCGCGGCGGCCAAGCCGCTCATACCAGCACCCACAACGACAAGGTCGTAGTGTTCGTCGAGTAACCGATAGTCACTTGGCTTTTCTCCGCGCCAGCTCAGGGCATGTGCCACCTCATAGGAGCCCTCGTGACTTCCACGCATGCCGGTTTCTGTGGGTGGGTAGTAGCCAGAGTGGTTTTTTAAGCGAGGAGCTGATATTGCAGTTGTATCCATCGGTGGAGCTGATTTTTTGTTGCATCCTCCGAGTAGCAGTCCTCCGGTGACGATGGCGATGCCCCCGACTAAATCCCTGCGCGTCACTTTTTGGCTCATTGGTTTTCCTTGTTAACCTGTCATGTGACATGCTATAACCTGTCGCTTGACATGTAAAAGCCTTTATCCAAGTTCAAAAAACGTCTAACAGGATAGGAAGAATAAATGCAAAGCAACAGGTCAAACGCTATGACTGATGGATCATTTGATCGCAGTCTTAATCAATTCGGTTTTGCCACGGTCATTCTTTGCATCCTTACAGGTTTTGCGGCCGCGCTATTTCCTTTAGATGCACCCGCTGGAGCAAACGCCACGGACACCGAGAGGCTGGCTTGGCTCGCTGAAAACATGGGGTCGTTTGTCGCAGGTTGGGTGAATCAGATTGTCGCAATGCTCAGTCTCTCAGGCTTTTTTCTCGCTATTGCGTTGCGCGCACGTCACGTCGCACCGTTAAGGGTGATCCTAGCTGTTGGGGCGGTGGCCATGGCAACCATGGCATTTGCAATTCCCAAGTTCATGGCAGTCTGGACGATACCCATGCTGACCGAGGCATCACTAGCAGGGGGCTCTGGCTCCGCGATGGCCGAGACACTGCTTCCACTGCTAAACGTGTCCATACCCTTTTCTCTGTATACCTCTTTCGATTACCTCGGGTTTTGGCTTTACGCTATTTTTGCCGTCCTGATGATGGGTGCGGTCGACCGTGAAGACAAACCTTCAACCATTGCAGCTGTGTCACTAGGCCTGTTCGGCTTGGGCTTTCACGTCGCGCTGATTTTGTTACTCACGCGCGTTATTGGCGCTCCCGACATTGAGCTTGTGTTTGGCATCACGGTCATACCTCTGCTCTGTCTGTTGATAGCCATGCTCATTACTTTTCAGCGTGATCGAGCACCTTTAAATAATTCAATGCCCCGATGAGAGAACTGTTATCGCCTTGTTCATAAGGCCCTAACAGGGGGGGGATTTTTTGACCTCGAAAGGAGATAAGACAATGATAATCATAAATAAAAAACAACTTTCTATCGGTATCGCGGCGCTTTTCACAGCGAATTCTGCATTCGCACAACTCGAGGAAGTGTTGGTTACGGCTCAGAAGCGTGAGCAAAGCCTTCAGGAGGTGCCGATCTCGATCAGTGCTGTCAACCAAGAGCTGCTTGAGCAAACAGGGGTCAATACGATCACCGAAGTCATTCCGATGGTAGCTGGCTTAAGTGGTGCTGATTATGGTTTGGCGACAAA
Organism: Luminiphilus sp.; assembly: GCA_029251065.1. Taxonomy (GTDB): domain Bacteria; phylum Pseudomonadota; class Gammaproteobacteria; order Pseudomonadales; family Halieaceae; genus Luminiphilus. The sequence goes on along the minus strand of JAQXEB010000026.1, from coordinate 366 downwards.
CACCTGGGCCATTCGAGGAATTGGTAGCAACGACTGGACCATTGGCTCGGAACCGTCTGTTGGGGTGTTTGTTGATGACGCTTACGTGGGCCGTAATATTTTTGCGACAACTAATTTTTTCGATATCAATCGCATCGAGGTGGTGAAGGGTCCCCAAGGTACGCTCTTTGGAAGAAACGCGGCCGCAGGTGCAATCAGTTTGGTCACGAATAAGCCGGGTGACGAAAATGAGCTCCACGTTGGCTTGTCGATGGGTGACGAAGGCCAGCGGCGGTATGAGTTAGTAGGAAACTGGGCGTTGAGTGATTCGTTTGCATTGCGTCTGGCCTATCAAAAACAAAAGTGGGAGGGAATGTGGACCGAGGT
>JAQXEB010000025.1 GCA_029251065.1 Luminiphilus sp. | reverse complement strand
GCGTCAGCGCAAGATGTTACTTTCGAGACTAAAGATGTCGAAATATCGAAGGCCTTTCGCGATGACGCACTCAGTGGGACCCAAGCTTGGAATATTGTCGAGAGCCTCACAACCGAGGTGGGTCCGCGGCTTGCAGGGAGCGAAGCCGAAGCGCGTGCGCGCGATTGGGCTGTTCAAAACCTCAATGATTTTGGGTTTGAGAATGTCCGCGTAGAGCCCTTTATGATCGAGGGCTGGCGTCGCGGGGAGGAAACCGCGGCGGTTGTCTCACCGTTTCCACAGAAGTTGGCCATTACCTCGTTGGGCAACAGCGTTGCCACCAGCCCTAACGGCATTGAGGCCGATGTCGTCCTGTTTGAGTCCTTAGCGGCGCTAAAGGCTGCGGACGAGGGCTCCCTGGAGGGCAAGATCGCGTACGTGGGACACGCAATGCAGCGGACTCAGGACGGATCCTCATACGGGCACTTTGTGCGGTTACGATCAGCAGGCGCGGTCGAAGCTGGCCGCAGAGGGGCGATCGCTGCGTTGATCCGGTCCATCGGTACAGACAGCCACCGAATGCCACATACCGGGAACATGAGCTATTCAAGCGATGTGACGCCGATTCCAATTGCTGCCTTATCGAATCCTGATGCTGATCAGTTAGAGCGTATGGCACAAAGGAGACAAAAAATTCGGATCGCACTCACCCTCACGCCTAGTCACACCGGAGTGGTGGAGAGCGGTAATGTGGTTGCCGAGATCCCAGGGACCGATTTAGCCGACGAAATTGTGGTGATCGGTGGTCACTTAGACAGTTGGGATTTGGGTACGGGTGCCGTTGATGATGGCGCGGGTGTCGCGATCACCATGGAGGTCCTCAGGCGCATTCGCGAGTCAGGACTAAAGCCACGCCGGACGATACGGCTTGTATTGTGGGGGGCAGAGGAGGTGGGTCTTCTGGGTGGTTACGCCTATCTTGACAAACATCAGGCCGCGCTGCGAAAGCACGTTATTGGCACAGAAAGTGACTTTGGTGCGGGCAAAATTTGGAAAATCACGCGAAGCATTAATAAAGCCGCCGAGCCTATAGCCGACAAGATTGCTGAGCTCGTCGAGCCACTGGGAATTGCAACTGGGAGTAATGAAGCGCGATCGAGTGGCCCGGATTTGACGCCGATGAACGCAATGGGGTTCCCCGGTTTCCGGTTTGTTCAAGACGGCAGCGATTACTTTGACCTTCACCATACGCCCGACGACACCCTTGATAAAATCGACCCAAGCGCGCTGGATCAAAATGTGGCGGCCTACCTCGTTTTTGTTTGGATGGCAGCAAACAGCAACGTAAGTAACTGGGGTTGGCCCGAGGAATAGTCAGCAAGAGTCGGTGCGTCAAGGTTATTAAAGTCTCTAGATAAGCCACGCGTTGAGGCGGATTTTGTAAATCGACAGAATGCGATGGCCCGTGCTGATTCACTCGTCGCCGATAGTGCAGGAACAAACCCAGGCAGAAGTGTTTTGATCTGAATCGCCAGACAAAAAAAACCGCCTTTCGGCGGTTTCTCGTAGATGGCGGTGGGCGTAGGATTCGAACCTACGGAGGATCACTCCTCAACGGTTTTCAAGACCGCCGCTTTCGACCGCTCAGCCAGCCCACCTAAACTTTGTCGACGATTGTCATCGAGCGCCGCATTATAGCGATGCGGGCTCAGCGATCAAGCGTCGGCGACATCATTTTCCTCGATAACTTCATCGTTTGCCGCATCGGTCCCGGCACGTGGGCCTCGCGGATCATTCACTGCACGCGGTGCATCGCTCAAAACCTGTATTGCGTCAGGGAAAGACTCGGCACCAAAGACAGACCCTAGAGCGGTTTGAACGTCAATGTCGCCGACAGGCTTTGAGGCAACGCGAGGATCGTTCACGGCACGCCCGCTGGTAGTTATCCCGGCAGTGCTGGCCGGAGTGCTATCAGCGCTGACGGCTGTCTCGGCAACGCGTGTCTCGGTTTTCGATTCGGGCTCTGGCACCACGGCAGTTTGCGGTGTCTCATCGGACGCCTCCGCATCGACGGCGCCATCGACTTCTGGCTGTGCCGAGGGAATGGTTGCAAAAAGATCGCTTTCAACGGGATCTTCAGTGCGGGTGTCAGCAGCTTCGACGACCGTTTTAAGCTCAGCGGCGGCGACAGCACTGCTGTCCGCGGACGTTTCTACCACCGCAAGTTCTGGCTTAGGACCTCTGCGTCGTCGTCGACGACCTTCGGTTCGCTTCTCTGAAGGTCGATGACGAGCCTCTTGTTCGTCATCCGTGGGCTCCGAGACCTCAACGCTGTCAGCGGCGCTGTCAGCGGTCTCGGCCGCCACTGTGTCTTCGGAAGCGGGTGAGTCCGTGCTGCCCTCGGCACCATTGCGACGACGGCCACCTCGACGTCCGCGGCGACGGCGCTTTTTGGCCTCCCCATCTGTGGTCGTCTCTTCCGAGGCTTCGGGTGTAGGCGTTTCCGTCGCAGTCTCGTCTAGCGTTTCTAAAGCATCCGTGCTTTCTGATGCTTGCTTGACGGGTCGCTTGCGTTGACGGTTGTTGCGGCGTCGCGGCTTTTGGCTCGACTTTTCAGTACTCTTTTCAGCGTCTTTGTCGGTCGCTTTCTTCTCGCCAGTTGCGCCTGCCTCTGTCTTTTGGGTGGGTGCGAAGAGGGCGGACCACAACCGTGGAAATAATCCAGGTTTGGGTGCAACTACCTCAGGCTCTGGCGCGGGTGCCTGCGCCTCTTGAGGCTGTGGCGCAGCCGCCGGTGGTGGTGCGTCGGGTATGACACCGCGGACCAAGGCCTGCGGTGCGGCGGCAGGTTTGTCTGCATCGTCAATCGACGGCTCACTTTCATAGCCGCTGAGGTCAATTTCGAAACTTTCACGTTGGTCTTCTTCAACCTCGTCGTCGCGAAGACGAACCACTTCAAAGTGCGGGGTTTGCATCTGAGGGTTGGGTATTACCAGTACACGAACTTTGGTGGCGAGTTCAATTTCACCCACGGCAGCCCGCTTCTCGTTGAGTAGAAACGCAGACACGTCGACAGGCACTATGACTCTAACTTCACCGGTTCGTTCTTTAGAAGCTTCCTCCTGGATGAGGCGTAAAATTGCAAGCGCCAGCGACTTCGTATCACGGATAGTCCCTTGGCCTGTGCAGCGAGGACAAACCATGCCGCTTGTTTCACCGAGCGATGGACGCAGACGTTGACGCGACATTTCAAGCAAGCCAAAGCGCGAGATGCGGCCGAGCTGAATTCGGGCGCGGTCAATTTCGAGGGCGTCACGCATTCTATTTTCGACAGCGCGTTGGTTCTTAGACGCGTTCATGTCGATAAAGTCGATAACAACCAGTCCGCCCATGTCTCGCAGTCGGAGCTGTCGTGCAACCTCGTCAGCGGCCTCAAGGTTTGTCTGAAGCGCAGTTTGTTCGATGTCACTGCCTTTGGTGGCACGCGCGGAGTTGATGTCAATTGACACCAACGCTTCAGTTGGATCGATGACGATCGATCCGCCCGAGGGCAATCGCACTTCACGTTGGAACGCGGTCTCGATTTGGCCTTCGACCTGAAAACGATTAAATAACGGCAGTGAGTCACTGTACGTTTTAATGCGGTTTTGGTATTTCGGCATGACCATACTGACGAAGTCGAGGGCTTGCCGGTACGCCTTCGGATCATCGATCAACACCTGATCGATGTCGTCTTTGAGGTAGTCGCGAATCGCGCGAATAATAACGTCACTCTCCTGGTAAAGGAGGGTCGGCGGTTTGTTGCTGGCGGCAGCCTCAGAAATGGCATCCCAGAGCTTGAGTAAGTAGTCGAGGTCCCACTGGAGTTCCTCAGCGCTGCGACCGACTCCAGCAGTACGTATGATAACGCCCATGCCATCAGGGATAGCCAACTGAGACAGCGCGTCACGCAGTTCAGAACGATCATCACCCTCAATACGGCGCGAAATGCCACCCGCTCGAGGGTTATTAGGCATTAACACCATGTAGCGTCCAGGCAAGCTGATGAAGCTCGTTAGCGCAGCGCCCTTGGTGCCACGCTCTTCCTTGTCCACCTGCACAATGACTTCTGTGCCTTCCTTGATCGCATCTTTGATTCGGAGCTTTCCGCCTTCAGGGGCCGAAGAGCGAAAGTATTGCGGCGCAATTTCTTTAAGGGGTAAAAATCCGTGGCGATCGGCACCAAAATCAACAAAGGCGGCCTCTAAGCTCGGTTCGACACGCGTCACCTTCGCCTTGTAAACATTGGCTTTTGTTTGAAGCCTTGCTCGATTTTCTATGTCGAGATCGTACAGTCGTTGGCCATCAACGAGAGCGACACGAACTTCTTCGCGCTCTGTGGCGTTAATTAACATCTTTTTCATGTGTCAGGTTCCATAAGGCAACCCAACAGCGGGGGAGCGCACAACTGTGCACGACACTGCGGTGTAGCGAGCCACTCGGCGTCGCGTTATTCGTCTTGTCGCAGCTGATGTCTTCGTTTGACTCAGCTCAAATCTCTCCGCGCCATTGAATCGCGGTTTTAACGTATAACTCTGAGCTGCCGAGACTGCTTTCTTTGCTTTCCGATGCGCCGGCGCTTCGAGTTTTCTTTAGTTGGACTGACGTTCTACAAACAGGGTGATGCCCTGTGGAGCGCTTTCGCGTACATTAACGGTCCCACGTCGTCCGGAGCGGAGCATACCACCAGGCCGATGTTTCATCAATCTAAGCGTTGCGCGGTGACCAGTGACAGAAACCAAGGCCCAATTTATTCAGTTATTTGACGATGAGGCAGGCCAAAGATTAGACAATTTCCTCATGCGCAAGCTCTCGGGCGTCCCCAAAACGCGAATCTACAAAGCCATAAGAACTGGCGAGGTCAGAATTAATAAAGGCCGGGCAAGACCCGATAGGAAACTTTTGTCAGGTGATATTGTTCGTATACCGCCTATTACCACCGCAGGTCCAGCCGACTCCGTCACGGTGCCCGATCGATGGTTTCAACGAATCGAGCGAAGCATTGTTCACAATGATCAGCACTTAATGATTATCGACAAGCCGACCGGTCTTGCAGTTCATGGTGGAAGCGGTGTGCAGTTTGGATTGATCGAGTCGCTGCGGCAAATGTTTCCAGAGCAGCGCTACATGGAGCTGGTTCATCGCTTGGATAGAGACACCTCAGGATTGGTTATGATCGCCAAACGAGCCTCAACGCTTCGAGAACTGCATGAGCTGCTTCGTGGCGACGGTGTAGACAAGCGCTACTTCGCACTCGTCGCGGGCAAGTGGCCCTCCCACAAAGCGCGCGTCGAAGCGTCGCTCAGTAAATCAGCACTCGCCTCAGGCGAGCGCGTGGTGCGGGTGTCTCCCGAGGGTCGCAGGAGTGTGACAGACTTTCGAGTCGTTGATCGGTACAAAGGTGCGACGCTTGTCGAGGCGAAGCCGATTACGGGAAGGACCCACCAAATAAGAGTGCATGCGCAACATGCGGGTCACCCTATATTGGGCGATGAGAAGTACGCGACAGAAGATCAGCTCGCCTTTGGCAAGACACAGGGTTTGAAACGGCTGTTTCTGCATGCGCACAGCTTGAAGTTCGCCCTTGGCGGGAGACGTTATGAATTCACCGCGCCGTTAGATCGCGAGCTTAGGCGTGTTCGTGAATTCATGAGTCAGTCGGGTTAAGGAATTTCCAGACCCGCTTTTCTGAGCATTTTACAGAGCGCAATGAGCGGCAGGCCCTCTAATGCTGTTGGGTCAGGGCCTTCGAGAGACGCCATTAGCGCAATTCCGAGTCGCTCCCACTTGAATGATCCTGCACAATTCAACGGATTGTCGTGAGTTACGTACCGGCTTATTTCCGCGTCGTTGAGGACTCTAAACTCAACCCGATAATGAACAACTGAGCTTTGCACGTTGCCTGTGACAGTGTTTAAAAGGGCGACGCCGGTGAAGAATTGCACGCCTTTACCACTGCATTCACGGAGCTGCGCGTGAGCGCGCTCGATGGTGCCGGGTTTGTGTAACCGCTGCTGTCCGAGAACGGCGACCTGATCAGAACCGATGACCAAGGAGTCTGGTGCATCAATAGCTGCGGCTTTTTCACGCGCCAGCCGACCGGCCAGCGATGCGAAATCTTCACTGGCAAGCATTGACTCTTCTACTAAGGGAGCTTGCTGGGTATAGCTGACTCCGAGGCGATCGAGAAGCGCCGCTCGATACGTCGAGGTGGATGCGAGTACTAGTTTAGGTGGTTGAGGGTTCATAACATTGATGTGAGTTTTTGACAGCTTTCAATTTTGACAGGGTTGAGCCCTGTCCGTATAGTCCGCCGCCATGTCGACGACCGTGCTCCCGCGAGAAGCTGAATTACGCAACTGGGCCGCTCGAGGTCTTGAGGCCAAGGGCGAGGTGTTACTTGATAACATGTCGAGATTGAAGGCCGCAGTTACTCGAGCCGCGTTCCCGGCGAGAGCACGCATTAGGTGTCGAAAGGACGAGCAGTACCGTTACGTTGTTGAAGTTGAAGCTGAAATGACCGTGACATTGCAGTGCCAGCGTTGCCTTGGGGACTGTGAGAAGGAATTGACGACCACGAGCACGCTGTGTGTGTTGTGGACCGAGGATGCAGTAAACGAGTTGCCTGTTGACTACGATCCGCTGATTTCAGGCGACGTGAGCGATTTGCATGCGATCGTTGAAGATGAGTTGTTATTGGCACTGCCCGCAGTGCCAATGCATGAGATAGGAAGCTGTGGGCACGTGCCCACTGGGTTTGGTGATCTTTCAGATGACGTGATCGTCGAAAAAGAGAGCCCGTTTGCCGCATTAAAGGGGCTGTTAAAAAATACAGCGTCGGCGGGCGACAAAGAGTAAAATGATTGAGAGTTCGTAGTGAAATAGCTACGGCAGTGGAAATAATAGGAGAGCATCATGGCTGTTCAGCAAAACCGTAAAACTCGTTCGAAGCGTGGAATGCGTCGTTCACACGATGCGCTAACCGAGTCGACACTGACAATCGATAGTACGTCGGGCGAGACGCGTCGACGTCACCACGTCAGCGCAGATGGCTTTTACAAGGGCCAAAAGGTCATAGATTTGGGCAACGACGACTGAGCTCATGACTCTAGGCGTCGTTTTTCCCGGCCAGGGATCGCAGCGCGTCGGGATGCTTGAAGAAGCAGCCGGCGCGTTTTCAGTTGTTAGAGAAACATTTTCCGAGGCCAGTGATGCACTGGGCTACGACATGTGGGCGTTGGTTTCGCAAGACGCAGGCGCGCGTCTTTCGCTGACCGAGTTCACTCAGCCTGCGATTTTGACGGCAAGCGTCGCATTATTCCGAGCCTTTGAGTCCTCTCATTCGATAGCCCCGGTCGCGGCCGCGGGACACAGTTTGGGCGAGTACTCGGCGCTCGTAAGCGCTCGCGCGTTGTCATTGTATGACGGGGTTAGACTCGTTAGGGCGCGGGGCGCAGCCATGCAAAAAGCAGTCCCGGTAGGCGAGGGAGCGATGGCGGTTATCCTCGGATTAGACGACGACGTCGTGTCCACCGTCTGTGACGCTGTATCTACCGCTGAGCAGTTTGTCGGTGGCGTGAATTTTAATGCGCCGGGGCAGGTCGTGATTGCGGGGCAAACCAAAGCCGTTGAGAATGCGATGCTCGCGCTTAAAGAGGCGGGTGCGCGTCGCGCCATGTCACTCCCCGTCAGCGCGCCATTCCACACGCCGTTAATGCAACCTGCGGCTGACATCATGGCTGCGGCCTTTGGTGAAGTTGACTGGTCGCTCCCCGATTTCCCGGTCGTGAGTAACGTAGATGGATCATTACAACGAGACCCTGAGGTTATTAAAGCAAGCTTGGTGAAGCAAATCTCATCGCCGGTCATGTGGACCGAATGCGTTGCAACACTGGGCAGAGTTGGGTGTGAGGTATTCATTGAAAGTGGGCCTGGCAACGTATTGAGTGGGCTCAGTAAGCGCATCGATAAGTCAGTGCCGATCAAGTCGATTGAGAGCGTTGCGTCAATAGAAGCAGGCCTTTCGGACCTCTGAGGAGAGTGTTATGAGTGAATCAGAAGATCGTCGTATTGCCTTTGTAACGGGTGCTACACGGGGCATTGGGAGAGCGATTGCGACGGAACTGGCGAACTCTGGGTGCCTTGTGATTGGCACAGCGACATCGGATGCTGGTGCGGCGACCATTCGTGAAACCTTAGAACCCTTGGGTGGCACAGGAATTTGCTTAGACGTCAGTGACGCGGAGGCCGTTAAAGCGGTGATTGCGGGCATCACAAGCGACTACGGCGCACCAACCATCCTGGTAAATAACGCGGGTATCACGCGCGACAACCTCATGATGAGGATGAAGGAAGAAGAGTGGTCAGACGTCATTGGAACCAACCTTAGCCCCTTGTTTACGGTCAGTAAGGCGTGTTTGCGCGGTATGACCAAGGCGCGTTGGGGTCGTATCATCAACATCTCTTCGGTCGTGGGCAGTATGGGTAATGCAGGTCAAGTGAACTACGCCGCGAGTAAGGCTGGCGCCGAGGGCATGTCTCGCGCGATGGCGAAAGAATTGGGATCACGGGCCGTTACGGTGAATTGCGTAGCGCCGGGGTTTATTGATACTGACATGACAAAAGTGCTGACTGAGGAACAAAAGGCAGCAATGTTGGGTCAAATACCGCTGGGGCGCTTGGGTACTCCAACGGAAATAGCGAAGGTAGTGGCTTTTCTCGCGGGTGACGCGGGAGGTTACATTACGGGAGAAACAATTCACGTGAACGGTGGAATGTACATGTGATGCGAAAAAATGTGGGTTTTAATCTGCTTAATTATAGGTAGAATCCGCATCACTTCAGCCCACGGGCTTTAAGCAACAATGGAGATAACAAGGGGACGTCATGAGTAATATCGAAGATCGCGTTAAGAAAATCGTGGCAGAGCAGCTGGGTGTCAAGGAAGACGAAGTCAGCAATGCTTCATCGTTTGTCGACGACTTAGGGGCTGACTCGCTGGACACCGTGGAGCTGGTAATGGCGCTCGAGGAGGAATTTGATACTGAAATTCCTGACGAGGAAGCCGAGAAAATCACGACTGTGCAATTGGCCATCAATTACATTAATGAGAACCTCGCTTAATATTAAGCTCGGGGTTTCTTAAAAAAGCCGCTCTTTTTTCGAAGGGCGGCTTTTTTTTTGCTGATATAATGCACGACGGTACGGTAGGCGAGATGAACGTGATCAGTGTATTAGAAGTGTCTGGGGGTACAGATGGATAACCGTAGAGTGGTGATTACAGGTGTGGGTGCGGTCACCGCGCTGGGACTTGATACCAATAGCACGTGGCGTGGCGTTACCAATGGCGAAAATGGCGTTCGGGCAATTGATCACTTTGATGCGAGCGGTTTTTCGACCCGATTTAGCGCAAGTCTCAATGGTTTCACCACGGATGGATACCTGGCGTCGCGTGACGCCAAACGCATGGACTCATTTATTCAGTACGGGATGGTTGCCGGCATTCAGGCGATGCGAGACTCCGGCTTGGAAATTACCGAGCAGAACCAAGACCGAGTCGGCTGTAATGTTGGCGCGGGCATCGGTGGCATCGGTTTGATCGAAAAGATGTCGTTGACGCTTGATCAGTCAGGACCTAGGAAGATTTCCCCTTTCTTTGTTCCTGGCTCTATTATCAATATGGTCGCGGGCAATTTATCGATCGAATTTAACCTCCGTGGCCCTAACTTGGCGATGGTGACAGCCTGCACGACCGGCACTCATAGTATTGGGTTGGGTGCACGACTTATTGCCGCAGGAGACGCAGACGCAATGCTGGTGGGTGGTGCTGAGATGGGCACGACGCCCGTTGGACTCGGCGGCTTTGCTGCAGCACGAGCGCTATCCACACGAAATGAGGAACCCCACAAAGCCTCGCGTCCCTGGGATAAAGACCGCGATGGGTTTGTGTTGGGCGATGGCGCAGGTGTAATGCTTATCGAGTCACTGGACAGTGCGACGGCGCGCGGTGCAAATATCTACGCGGAGGTTGTCGGTTTTGGCATGAGTGGTGACGCTTACCATATGACATCACCCCCTGAAGACGGTCGTGGTGCTGCGCTATCAATGCGAAATGCGCTGCTTAATGCGGGCATGAACCCCGATGAGGTCGACTACATCAATGCTCACGGCACGTCGACATTGGCAGGGGATCTTGCGGAGACTCTAGCGATAAAAAGCGTCTATGGTGCTCATGCTAAAAACCTGGCGGTGAGCTCGACAAAATCCATGATCGGCCACTTATTGGGTGCGGCGGGCGCAGTCGAGGCCATTTTTTCCGTGCTCGCAATAAGAGACAGGGTCGCACCGCCGACGATTAATCTAGAAAATCCTCAGGAAGGCTGTGATCTCAATTACGTCGCTAGGGTCGCTCAAGAACGGGATATTAATGTAACCATGTCAAATTCTTTTGGCTTTGGCGGCACCAATGGAACCCTCGTATTCAAGCGGTTCACTGAGTAAGTCGGCACGTGCGGAAGTGGCTGTTCGCTGGATTAGGACTGCTCCTTGTTATCGGTGTGTCGACGCTGATCTATAGGTTGTCGGCCGAGCTCGATCGTGATTTGAGCATCACTGAGGAAGGCGATCGGTTTACGGTTAATCAGGGCGATGGACTTATTCGGGTCGTTAATGCCTTCGAAAATGAAGGGCTCATTCGCTCTGCGGGGTGGGTAAGATTGGCCCTGCAGTTTGAGGCTCACCCACTCGTAGTGAAACCCGGGGATTATCGAATTGACCCTGGCGAGTCGATAAGACAGTTACTTCAGCGTATGGACGCTGGCGATGTGGTGGTTTATCCCGTCACAATTCCTGAGGGAGTCACGCTCGACTGGATGCTGGCACGGTTGTGGGACCACCCGCACCTCTCACGGGTGCTTGAAGGACCTCGAGATGAGCGAATACTGTCGCTGATCGCGCCCTTTAGCGCTCCAGAGGGTTTGTTTTTACCTGAGACTTATCTCGTTCAAGCCGGAGACACGGACCTTAGTGTTTTGGAAAGAGCGCGAAACGCGATGCGAGAAACGTTGTCGCGAGCATGGCTCAGTCGAGCTGAAAATCTACCGCTAAGTTCAGCCTACGAGGCCTTGATCCTTGCCTCGATTATTGAAAAAGAAACGGGCGTCGCGCGCGAGCGACCTGCTATTGCCGGTGTTTTTACACGCCGTCTTGAGCGAGGAATGCGTCTTCAGACCGATCCGACGATTATTTACGGGCTGGGGGATAAGTTTGATGGTGATTTGAAGAGACGCCACTTAAGAGACGACACGAACCCCTATAACACCTATCGCATCTCAGGCTTACCACCGACACCGATCGCTTTGCCAGGAGAAGCTGCCATCAGTGCCGCACTCAACCCCTCGGCGGGGAGTGTCCTGTACTTTGTCGCAAAGGGCGACGGT
>JAQXEB010000024.1 GCA_029251065.1 Luminiphilus sp. | reverse complement strand
TCCTCTTCCTCGCTGACTCTAACGGGCGTAATCAACCCAATAACTTTGAAGACAACAAACGAGGTGACAAATACCCACGTGAAGATTGTGAATGCGCCAAGCAGCTGGCCGGAGAACGATGATGCATCGTTAGTCAGGGGCACAAGTAACAACCCAAGCAACCCAACAACACCGTGGACCGATACCGCACCGACAGGGTCGTCAAACTTGAGCTTGTCCAGTCCCACAATTGAGAGCACAACGAGGACACCGCCCGCAGCACCAAATACAGTGGCCTGCAACGCTGTTGGTGTTGAAGGCTCAGCGGTAATTGCAACAAGGCCCGCAAGACAGCCGTTCAATGCCATGGTGAGATCAAACTTGCCGAACATGACTTTTGCAACCGTCAAGGCCGCAATACACCCGCCGGCAGCAGCAGCGTTGGTGTTCATGAAGACGTTGGCAACCGCAGTCGCGTCAGCCACCGTAGCGGTTGCGAGTACTGAACCCCCGTTGAAACCAAACCATCCCATCCATAAAATGAATGTTCCGAGCGTCGCCAGCGGCATGTTGGCGCCTGGAATTGCATTAACCTTCCCATCCGCCGAGTACTTGCCTTTTCGCGCGCCGATCACCAGTACACCTGCGACGCCTGCAGCGGCACCGGCCATGTGAACGATGCCAGAACCGGCAAAGTCAGAGAACCCGTTGTCACCTAGGCTGTAGAGGTTAAATACCTTCTCACCACCCCAAGTCCAGTTGCCTTCCATGGGGTAAATAAACCCAGTCATGACGACAGCAAAAATCAGGAAGGCCAAAAGTTTCATTCGCTCTGCGACGGCACCGGAGACGATGGACATGGCTGTTGCCACGAACACGACCTGGAAGAAAAAGTCAGCCGACGGTGCATAACCGTTTTCGAGGTTTTCTTCAGTAATTCCCGTGAGGGCGTAGTTCGAAAGGTCGGGGTACATAATCTCGTAGCCGACCAACATGAACATCGTGCAGGCAACCGCAAACAAAACGATGTTTTTTGTCAAAATTTCAGTCGTGTTCTTACTTCGAACCAGACCCGCTTCAAGCATGGCGAAACCGGCCGCCATCCACATTACTAACGCGCCGCACACCAAAAAATAGAAGGTGTTTAACGCGTAACTCAGTTCAGCTGTAGCTTCCATGATGCCTCTCCTCTACGCTTAGAGCGCATCAACACCGGTTTCACCGGTGCGGATACGAATGGATTGTTCAAGTGACGTAACAAAAATTTTGCCGTCCCCAATATTTCCCGTCTGGGCTGCGCTTGAGATAGCCTCGATCGTCTGATCGAGCATCTCGTCTGAGACAGCGACTTCCACCTTAGTTTTTGGCAAAAAGTCGACGACATATTCCGCACCCCGATAGAGCTCGGTGTGCCCTTTCTGTCGCCCAAAACCTTTGACCTCACTTACCGTGATGCCTTGTACCCCGATGGTGGACAGTGCTTCTCGCACGTCATCCAACTTAAAGGGCTTAATGACTGCAGTGACCATTTTCATGAGTTTTCTCCCTCGCAATGGCTGAAATCAAACAACGGATGAATTAAAGACTTTTACCAATGGTCAGGATTAGAGCGGCGTCTGCCCAGTCGTAGCCGTAGGCGTCTGCTTCATCAAGGTTGGTGTCTTCGTAAGTCAGTGCAAGGTCAAGCCCCGCCGCTGAAGTCGACAAGGCGATCGACCAGTTCATGTGGCTCGTCGCGCCGTCCAAGTAGCCGGCCTCGTCGTAGTCACCCGAACCCACTAAAAAGTCGAGCGCGTACGCATCGGAGAGTGCCACACTGTACGTTGCATAGGTGTAGGTGAACTTACCGGTCTCACCCCAGTACTCATCCGAGTAATTCATACCAATGCCGAAATCACCAAAGCTGAGCGATCCGTAGACCTCGCCGTAATCGCCGAGAAGGCCTTCGTCTTGTGGGTAGTCGTAGTAGATGTAACCAATGTCGTACGACACGCTATCGCTGATGTCAGCGGCGTATCCGACGTAGTAGTCGAGCTCGATGCCGCCGTTCAAACCGCCACAGGAGTTCACTTCGTCGGCGGAACAATCAAAATCGACCGCCGCGCCCCAGGTTCCAATGTAAGCGCCGTTGTCAAAGGCGACGTCAAACCCGCCTTGAATTGATGGCGCACTGTCTGACTGCGATATTCCGCGAAATTTGTAATCAGACGTCAGGGCAACATTACCACTCACTTCAGCTGCGAAAGCTTGTGTTGCTGGGATAGTTACGAGGACTGCGAGAGCCGCTTTCTTGAACATTGTCATCTCCTTTTGAGTTAAAGATCCGCGATACAACTTCAGGTGCTGAATCTTGGGATGCTCGGTTTACAGCGAGGGTCGAGCCAAACTCAATAAAAATTATTAAAATCAATAATTTAGAAAAAAATAAGCGCACTCAGGACGCGGAGTGAAAATCAGATCGCACTACTTTGGTGCGAAAAAAGATGGACGATGCCCAAAATTGATGCGGCACCTAGCCATGAAATTCGGATAACCTAAACCCACATAAACGTGAGACTAATTTCATGACTGAAGACCCACAAAAGCCCAACTCGTCAGAGGCGCTTTCCCGACTGTTTGGGAGCATTGTGAAAGAAGGAAAATCACTCGCCGACGAGGTCTCAGGTAACGCCAAAGCCGTCGCTCGTTCGGCACTGGGAAATCTCGACGTCGTCAGTCGCGATGAATTTGATGCCCAAGCCACAGTGCTGCAGCGCACACGGCTGCGTGTTGAGCAGCTGGAGTCAGAGATAGATGTACTGCTAACAAAGATTGAAGCCTTAGAAAAAAATCGGTAGTCAGCCAATACGCTCAGGACAGGACGTCTTGAGGAAAACAAGGAAGTTAGATGTCGCTTGCCAGAGTCAAAACGCGCTGCAGACAAGGCCTCAGTGCACCCTTGGTTTCGGTCGAAATTCACTTGAGTGCAGGCTTGCCAACCATTGCACTTGTCGGGTTTTCAGAGGCCACGGTCCGCGACGCAAAGGAAAGGGTTCGTAGCGCCATACTGTCAACCGGATTTCGCTGGCCTGATTCCCGGCTCACCATCAGCATCTCGCCTGCTGCACTCCAAAAAACCGGTGCAGGCTTTGACCTTCCAATCGCAGTGGCGATTTTGATTGCGTCAAAACAACTCCCCTCATCACTTTCAGACAGTACAGAGTTCTTCGGTGAACTGAGTCTCGACGGGCGGGTACTGGAGACCAAAGGCCTTCTCGCCGCAATCGCGAGTAAGCGAGATGCAAATACGGTGGTTTATACCTCAGAGGCGAACGCCAACGCCCTGTTTGCCGTGTGCCCTAACCTTGTCGGGCTCACCTCGCTAAAAGACCTAAAGCATCCTGATCAGATTACAAAAACTCGCCCTAACACGAACGCCCCTCAGGACCGTCACTGCTCCCCTACCACCATGAACCTGCCCGCCGGACAACCGGAACTCTGGCGGGTATCGGAAATTGCGGCGGCCGGTTGTCACCACCTCTTAATGTCGGGAGAACCGGGGGCAGGAAAGACCATGGCAGCAGAACTCATTAGGCAACTGCTTCCCAAACCGTCAACAAAAGAGATACTCGAGAGCCAAATCTTATTGGATATCAGTCATCAGCCTTATTCGCTGGAGCGCCCCTTTCGTGCACCACATCATAGCGTCAGCACAGCCGGTCTGATTGGAGGAACACGTCATGCCAACCCGGGTGAAATAAGCCTTGCACACAATGGCATTTTATTTCTCGATGAACTCCCAGAATTTTCACTGGCGACCATTGAGGCGCTCCGACAGCCCCTTGAGACCGGCGAAATACAGGTGACACGAGCAGAGCAGTCGCACGTTTATCCCGCAAAATTTCAACTGGTGGCTGCCATGAACCCCTGCCCCTGTGGATTTAAAGACTCGACCGACAACCACTGCCGCTGTTCCACAGCCGCACTGAACCGCTATGACACGAAGCTGTCTGAACCTTTGCTGGACCGAATTGACCTCTATGTTCAGGTCAAGCGTTCGAGAGTCGCTGAGATCATGGCCCCAACGACGCAGCAGTCCAGGCTACGTGCGCAGGCAAAAACGAGAGTCGACAGCGCTCGTGAGCGACAAATTGCACGCCAAGGCGTCGAGAACGCGCGGATACCGAGCGCCCAAGTTCTGGACCTGTGTGCGCTGTCGCCGACTACAAAGTCTTGGCTAGAAACGACGGGAGAGCGTCTTAGGCTCTCAGGGAGAGGCCTTCATCGATGTCTTAGGGTGGCCCGAACCATTGCCGATCTCGCCAACACCGAGTCGGTGACCAGCGCAGAATTATGTGAGGCACTCGCATATCGACGCAGTACCTACAGGCAATGACCCAACGCGTCCTTCGAAGCAACCTCGGCTGTCCACTGACGCAGTCGAGCGCTTAGAAGCCCGTGACGTACTCGGCAAGATCTTGAATATCTTCGTCGCTGAGCGCGGCAGCTTGACCCCACATCAGCGCACTTTGCGCTCCGACCTGCTCGTTCGCGCGGTAAGCGGTCAAACGACCGACAATATAATCAGTGTCTCGACCCACCAGCGCCGGACCAATACCGCCGCCGCCGTTAGCGCCGTGGCATGCCGCGCAGCCGGCATACTTTGCCTCGCCGGGAAGCGACGCTTGAGCCATATCGGCTCCAGCGGGTGCACCACCACAATCCTCTCCCGCCACACAGACGGTCGAAAAAGATTTAATACGGTCCGCAATCGATGCGCGCTGTTCGTCGGTTTGGGCAAATGCAGAAACAGAAAGCGCTAATATAGTGACAAGAAGGTATCGCATGGCTTTGGAAACTCGTTTGGCAGTTTTTCGAAGCGCGCAGTATACAGACTAATGTGACCGCGAAAAAACTCGGTTGTCCAAGTAGTGCAGACAACAATGTGTTTTATTGTGCAAACAGCAGCATAAATCACACACACAATGACGACAAAAGGACTGTTTCATGAAGCTTTACACCTTTGACCCGGCACCCAATCCCCAGCGCCTAAAGCTCTTCATTGATTTTAAAGGACTTGAAATAGACACCCATCAGGTCAACTTTCCAGAGGGGGAACAGCGCACAGACGGCTACAAAGCGATTATTCCGACCGGGACCGTCCCGGCACTCGTACTGGACAGCGGACGTGTTCTGACATCTGTTTTTGCCATCACACACTATTTAGAAGCGGTGAACCCCAATCAACCGCTTTTGGGCAGTAGCCCCGAAGAAAAAGCGGCGGTCCTCGACTGGAACCATCGGTTATTTAACGATGTATTTCGAGCCACGGCAGACGTCTTTCGAAATACTAATCCAGCCTTCGTTGGTCGCGCGGTGCCGGGTGTTCTCGATACTGAGCAAATACCGGCACTCGCTGAGCGGGGACAGGCACAACTACATTACGCGCTGAACATGTTGAATCATGAGTTAGCTTCACGTCCGTTTTTAGCCGGTGAGTCGTTTAGCATGGCGGATATCGACTTATTGGTCCTACTCTCATTTGCTGGCTGGGCCGCCAAGACCAAACCCGACGAGTCGCTAACCGCACTGATTGCATGGCGCGCCAGCGCGCAGTCGGTTCTTGATACGGCCACCAGTCCCTAATGGCATGGACGGTGCCCGGGTCGTGCTGAAGCAGCAACTGACAATACTGTTGTTACTCAGCATAACGGCCTGTTCCCCATCAGAAGTCGGAGCGGAAAAATTTGAGAACTACCTCCAGCGCCTCAGCCGCGTCGCCGATGTAGAGATTGAGTCCACGGAGGCCACGCACAGGGCCAAAATTCCGAACTTCAGTCCAAGCCGGACGGACAATATTCCAAATGGTACGCTTTCACTGATCGATTTTTTATCGCTTAGCGGCTGTGCGCTACAGACCAATATTGCGCGGCGAAATACCTCTATGGGGCGAACCGCATCGGCCTCGCAGAAGCTCATTCTCGATCTGGAGTTTTTACGGCTCGCACCTGCGTGCATTGAACTGCTCACCCGACAAGGTGACGCTGAGATCGCGCAGACACTGCATGACAATATTGCAATGCGCCGAACACACCTCAAACAGCGTTTATTCACAGCGTTACTTGGCGGTCCTGAATGGCAAGACTTCTGGCGAATACCCAATCGCTTGCTGGACTATCCTGACAATGCGAGCGGCGATGCAGCACAAGCCCTTTGGATTTTATCGCAACGAGTAGAGCGTTTTTTAGACGGTCAATGGACCGAAAAAGATGAGGACCTTGAACCTCTGCTCGCGCAATTGCGTGTGAGCTCGGGGGGTCAACTGATCGAGGCCGCGAGACTGCAAACGGAGGCACTGACGCGAGGCAGTGCGGTAATGGCTCTGGCGGCCAAACGCGGGGCCTACTGCCATCGCGGATCGATAACCGATGTTGGCACGGTGACCAAAACCGTCATCGCAAAATATTTTGCTGGCGATGTCCAAGTCTGGTCAGCACGCGTTTCTCAAAGACACTATGAAATTCAGACACCACTGCTGGCACTTGAGACCCGCCTTGAGGACGTACTGCCTCACGAGTACGTGGTGTGGCGGCAACATCGCGAAGCACTTTTAGAACAACTCTACGCGGCCCCTAGACAGCACGTTCTGAGCGCTCAAGCGCTGCTCAATGACTGTTAAGTACCCAAAAAGAGGTGTCAATGTCCCGCCTCCGCTCTGGTATATTGAGCACACTAACGACAACACCAGTCTTCTGAGAGTCTCATGATCAAGCTTATTACTTCCCCGCTTCAACCCAGCTTGTGTAGCGCGTCAGAGCGACACGCAAAGCCGTTGCGGGTGGGGCTTTTCCAGATGAGATGGAACAGCGATCCAAAGGCCCATGTCGCAAGACTTCAGGAAGGTGTTGCCACCTGCGCACACGCGGGCGCCGAGCTTGTGTTCCTACCCGAGCTGACCTTAAGTCGTTATCCCGCTGACAAACGCCCGCAGGCTGACAAAGATCGTCAACCAGAGCGCCTCGAAGACGGTCCTACCGTCGCATTTGCACAGGAGGCCGCCCGCGCAAACGACGTCTTCGTACAGGTCTCGCTTTACGAGCAAGCGGACCGGGACGACGGTTTGGGTTACAACACCGCGGTTCTTGTGGGGCCCAGTGGCAAAATTGTTGCCAGCACACGCAAGCTACATATTCCAGTAACAGAAGGCTACTTTGAAGACTGCTATTTTGCGCAAGGTCCTAACGAGACCCCTTACCCAGTCCACAGTGTTGCCACAGACAATGCTGATGTGCAGCTGGGTTTGCCGACCTGTTGGGACGAATGGTTTCCCGAAGTTGCGCGCAGCTATGGTCTCGGAGGGGCAGACCTCCTTTGCTACCCCACGGCAATCGGCTCTGAGCCTGATCACCCAGACTTCAACACCCGAAGTCTCTGGCAGTCTGTGATCGTGGGTCATGCGATCGCAAATGGGTTATTCATCGCCGTACCCAATCGTACCGGTGTTGAAGGCCTCATTCGCTTCTACGGCGGCAGCTTTATTGCTGATCCTTTCGGTCGAATCTTGGTCGAAGCACCCGAGGACGAAGAAGTTGCTCTGGTGAGTGAAATTGATCTCAGCCAGCGACAAGATTGGCTTCAGCTCTTCCCATTTTTTGCGACGCGCCGCCCCGACACCTACGGGCAAATCACCGAACCCGTCATCAATCCACGCACGTCTGACGGACGCGGCGCAACAGGCCCCATACCCGGCCTGCCCGGCGCTTAATGCCATGAGTCATTGGAGTATGCCGCCCGAGTGGGCGCCTCACAAAGCGACTTGGATGGGCTTCCCTACCGGTGCCTATGAGACTGCAGGCGTGAGCGATGACGACGTATTCGACGCATGGTCAGCTGTTGCTAACACTATCTCCGAGCACGAGAGTGTCCACATGCTCTGCCATCCAGATCAGCTGAGCATTGCTCGAAAGAAAGTTTCAAGTGCCGTCACAGTCCACGCGCTTGAGATTGACGATGCCTGGCTGCGAGACTCAGGCCCCACCTTCGTCGTAAATAACGACAGACTGGGTGGCGTTGATTGGGTGTTTAATGGCTGGGGTGATCACACCGCGTTCGACTGGAGCCGTGATGCCAATATTGCGTCGGAGATCCTAAGCATGACAGGAGCGGAGCGACGGCCATCGCCTTTAGTCAATGAGGGCGGTGGCATTGCTGTTAATGGTGAGGGTGATGTGCTGCTGACTGAGACAGTGCAACTCGATCCCGGACGCAACCCCACAGCGAGCAAGACATCGGTCGAACAAGAAATTCATGATCAGCTGGGTACCGAGCGAGCCGTGTGGTTCGAGCGGGGTCTCTGGCGTGACTACCAAAACCATGGCACCCGCGGCCACGTTGATATTGTCGCCGCGTTTGTACCGGATGGTTCGGTGCTCTTACACCGCCAGTTTGACACCAGCCACCCCGACAACAAGCTTTGGCAACCTCATTGCCACGCACTGGAACAGGCAGGTTTCAACGTGCGCGCACTGCCAGCCCCTCGGGTCGCACGCGATAACGTCGACTGGGTGGACTACAGCTACGTCAATCACTACGTCGGGAATGGTTTTGTACTACTGCCCGCCTTTCGTGACCGTACCGACGAGCACGCGCTCGAAATTTTGAAAGATTTGTACCCTGACCGTCATGTCACTAATTTGGATGCACGGGTGTTATTTGCCATGGGAGGAGGGATACACTGTATCACTCAGCAACAACCTTTGGTCGTGTAGCGACCAACCACCCTCAAGTCATTAGCTAATTACGGAACGATCGATGTTTACATACTTAAAGCCCGGTATTCGCGAGCGTCTCGCCCAGGAAGAAAAACTCTTTAGGGTCGACTCTGACGGGATTCGTCTTCCTATTGACGGCAGTACCTCAGCGTCTTCAGAGCAGCGCCTGGTCAACCTACTCGGACCCATACCGTTGCCGCTGGCGAGGGGAGAGGAACACCCAGAGGC
Organism: Luminiphilus sp.; assembly: GCA_029251065.1. GTDB lineage: Bacteria > Pseudomonadota > Gammaproteobacteria > Pseudomonadales > Halieaceae > Luminiphilus. Next base: position 743 of record JAQXEB010000024.1, on the reverse strand, counting down.
CAAGTGGTACGCCACTGTGCGTGCGACAGAGTTGGCTGAAGTAGAGAATCTAGCCTCAAACTTACGGGAACAAGGCGGGCAACATTTATTTGCTCACCTTGCATCGAGTATGGCCGTCAATAGCGTTCTCGAAATTGGACCCGCTGCGACGTCTGAGTCGCCGCTGGTTCGCGTGCATTCGTCTTGTCTGACGGGCGACGTATTTGGCTCACAACGCTGCGAATGCGGTCCGCAGTACGAAGCGGCGATCGATCGTATCGCGCAAGATCCAGACGGCGGGTACCTCATTTACATGGCCGGTCACGAGGGTCGAGGCATTGGTCTTTGGGCAAAGGCCGCCACATACCTCCTACAAGACGCGGGCGAGGATACCTATCAAGCCAATCGATCGCTCGGTCTGCCCGACGACTGCCGCGACTTCAGTGACGCCGCGTCTCTGCTCAAATATTTTGGTCGCGGTCGACCCATTCGACTGCTCACTAATAACCCCAAAAAAATGAATGACCTCACTGAACTGGGTGTTCAGAATCTGACCCGCGAAAAACACGTGTCGGGCGTGAACGACTGCAACAGACGCTATTTAGAAGCGAAGCGTAACTGGGGCCATGGTCTCGATAAGGACGATCTTAGTTAAGCCACTCTGGAAGAGGCTGACTCCCTAGCGAAATCTCCATTGTATTGTCAGCGGCGACTTGACTCGGTCGGCCCACCATTTCGTCGTAGGCGCTTCGCTGCCGCAAAAC
>JAQXEB010000023.1 GCA_029251065.1 Luminiphilus sp. | reverse complement strand
CAAGACATCAGGATGCGAGTGCAGTCACATTTTGCGGCGGCACCCAAGCGCATTGATCCGCAGCGTAAGGCCCTGCTCGAGGAGAAAATTCGTGCCCAGCTTGAGCAACACAATGCGGTGATTATTGCTCACTATTATACGGCGCCTGAAATTCAAGCGCTGGCTGAGGCGACGGGGGGGTGTGTCTCAGACTCCTTAGAGATGGCCCGGTTTGGTCGAGATCACCCAGCACAGACGCTGCTCGTTGCCGGTGTTCGCTTCATGGGTGAAACCGCAAAAATTTTGACGCCACACAAGCGCGTATTGATGCCAACTTTGGAGGCGACCTGCTCGTTAGATGAGGGCTGCCCTATTGACGAGTTCGCCGCTTTCTGTGACGCCCACGCTGATCGCGAGGTTGTGGTTTATGCCAACACGTCTGCGGCTGTCAAAGCCAGGGCTGACTGGGTGGTCACGTCGAGCATCGCGCTGGATTTGGCGGAGCACCTCGCCGAGCAAGATAAAAAGATTTTGTGGGCGCCTGATCGGCATTTGGGTGACTATGTACGGCGAGAAAGTGGTGCTGATATTCTCGTCTGGGACGGCGCCTGCATTGTCCACGAAGAGTTCAAAGCAAAAGGTATCTTAGACCTCAAACGTGTGCACCCTGACGCCGCAGTTCTGGCTCACCCCGAATCGCCCGCGTCGGTACTAGAACTGGCTGATCATGTTGGATCGACCACGCAAATCATCAAGGCGGCGGCTGATCTACCGAATGAGAAGTTCATTGTTGCGACGGATCAAGGAATTTTTTTCCAGCTCCAAAAGACGGCCCCTACGAAGACGTTCCTGATTGCACCCACTGCAGGTAAGGGTGCGACCTGTCGAAGTTGTGCGAATTGTCCGTGGATGGCGATGAACGAGCTTGAGCTCCTTGCCGAAGTCCTCGACAACCCGCAAGGACGGGAGATTGTTGTTGAGCCGGCTTTAGGAGCGCGCGCCATGCAGCCACTCGATCGCATGCTCGAGTTTGCTCAGTCGCTGGGGACAGGGGTCGTCGGTCGGGCTTAAGAGTTCTCTAAATCGTCTCTGATGTCCATCACGTCGCGAAGTCGTTCGTTGATCATGGCGGACTGGGTAAAGTTGTTGTTAACCAACTTAAGCGCGTAATTTAACTGCGTTTGCGCAGCGTTGAGCGCACCGACCAGAATAAAGTACTCCGCGCGCGACTGGTGCAGGCCCACGATATCGCCAGCGAGTCCTTGAACCTCCGCGAGTCGATACCAAACGCCCGGATCTTCGGGCTTTCTCTTGCTTTGATCTTTGAGCAGTTGGGCTGCAACGTGGGGAAGGCCGGCCTGCCAGAGCGCATCCGCGTAGGCCATGGTCAGGGGGTGGTTTCCGGGCGACAAGCTCAAACGATTTTTAAGTCGGCGCAATGCACTCTGGTGTTGCCCCAGTGCGGTGTCTATTTCACTGCTGGCGAGAATAAAAGCCAGATTGTTGGGGTCAGGTCGCATGGCTTCATCGAGCGCTTTTCGTGCCTTGATGGGTTCGCCTGCCTCGATGTGCGCCAGCGCCAACCCATACCAACCGGCCGCTGCTTCCGTACCACCTTCAAGCGTCTGATCGGTAAAGAGATTGATCGCCGCAACGGGTGTTTGCGTCAACTGCTGACGAACGCGGGCTTGCATGAGCGCAAAGTCGAAACTTTTTGGTCTGATCACGCGCCGCTCGGCACGCGCACGATTGCGCATGTCGGCAACCCGTTTCTCCGACAGTGGGTGCGTTCGCAGGAATTCAGGAAGTCGATTTGCACTGTACAGTCGATGTGCGGCGAGCATGCGTTCGTGCATGTCGGCGGCCGCATGCGGGTCCCTACCAGATGCAACCAGTGTTCTGAGTCCGATACGATCTGCCTCTGACTCGTTGGCTCTACTGTATTTAAGACGCGAGTCTTGGGCAGCGGCTTGCGTCGCGGTCATGGCTGCAAGCCCAGCGTCGGAGCCTGCGGTCGCCGCCAGCGCAATACTGGCGACCAACCCGGCGATGGTCAGTATGTTTTGATTTTGCGAACGTTCCCGTTGACGCGAGAAGTGACGTTGACTTAGGTGGGCAACTTCGTGCGTAAGCACGGCCGCGAGCTCGTCTTCCGTCTGAGCGTGATGTATCAGCCCGTTGTGAACCCCGATGATGCCGCCCGGGACGGCAAACGCGTTAATCGTTGGGTTGTCCACGACAACAAGCTGCAGCTGTCGGTCTCTTAAGTCACTGTGCAACACCAGCTCGAAGACAAGGTTCTCAACATAGTCGTAAAGCAGTGGGTCGTCCAAGACGGGCGCCTGGGCGCGAAATACTTTAAGCCACAAGCGCCCCAAACGACGCTCGTAGTCTTCAGAGTACAGACTCGTACTCGAGGCACCTAGATTTGGGATTTTTAAATCATCATTGTCCGCGAAAACCTGGACGCCTCCGAGGGCCATCGCGACGGTGAGCGCGGCGACGATAAGCGGTTGTAGGAAGCGTTTGGACATTGGGTAATGTTAACTGACTTTGCAGCGCGACGTGTGTCTGTGTGTGACAAAAGTACCGTCCGTTGGTTCCCTGAGCGGGTATACTGTGCTTAGAGAGGCGAGGGATTTTGATCATGTCGTTTGTAGAGACTGTGGATGCACGCGGGAAACGCTGTCCAATGCCTGTATTGATGGCCAAGCGGGCGATCGCCGGGCGTGAACAAGGCGAGTCTATAGAAATACTAGCGACCGACCCCGCGGCCCCGAGTGATTTTGAAACCTTTGCCAAGCTGGAAGGTCATAGGGTGAGTTGGGAGCAACGCGGAGAGGTGTTGGCTATAGCGTTAACCCTTTATGCGGCAGGGGCAGGAGGCAGTGGATGATTAACGCAGTTAAGAATTGGTATGACCGGCACCTGACTCGTGACGAGTCGGTGATTCTGTTCGTGATCTTGCTGGGTGCGCTCGTGTTACTGAGCGTATTAGGCGATGTGCTCATGCCAGTTTTTGTGGCGCTGGTGCTTGCGTATCTAATGCAAGGCGTCGCCAATCAGCTTCAGCAATGGGGGTTGAGTCGAGAGTTAGCGCTCGCAGGTTCCACCCTGATTTTTGTGGGGGTCTTCTTCGGGTTTACACTCGGAGTGGCGCCTTTGGCTTGGCGGCAGTTCGAGGGTCTCATTCGTGAGGCGCCGGCGATGATGGCGGCTGTTCAGGTTCAGATTGAACAGATTATTGCGCGTTACCCTCTGGTGATCGAGCAGGCACCCATTACGGAAATGCTGTCGTCGCTCCAGGGGCAGGTCGCTTCCATGGGGCAGGCGCTCGTTGGGTTTGGCTTATCCTCGATTCCCGGTGTGCTCACGTTTGCGATTTACCTTGTCTTGATTCCGCTCATGGTTTTCTTTTTCCTAAAGGACCGCGAGCAACTCATAACGTGGGCGCTGAGTTTTCTCCCAAGCGAGCGCCCTGCGCTCGATCAGATTGGTCGAGATGTGAACGTTCAGATCGCAAATTACGTCCGCGGCAAGGGTATCGAGATTGCGATTATGGGTGCGCTGAGTTACGTCGGATTCGCAGCCTTTGGTCTTAATTACACGGCCCTGCTCGCGCTTTTAGTCGGTCTAAGCGTCATCGTTCCTTACATTGGTGCTTTTTTTGTCACATTACCGGTTGTTTTGGTCGCCTTCTTTCAGTTTGGCCTGATGAGTCACTTTTACTGGGTTGTGGGCTTCTACATGCTGATTCAAGTGCTCGATGGAAATATACTCGTACCGGTATTGTTTTCGGAGGCGGTCGATCTGCACCCCGTGGCAATTATTATCGCAGTACTTATTTTTGGTGGTCTTTGGGGCGTCTGGGGTGTGTTTTTTGCGATACCCCTCGCCGCTTT
>JAQXEB010000022.1 GCA_029251065.1 Luminiphilus sp. | reverse complement strand
AACGAAATTCCAACGGTCGATTGGCTCGACCTTAATGCTGACCGCAATAAATTCATGGAAGACCTGCGGTACGCGCTTTTGGAATGTGGGTTTTTGGTGCTTAAAAATGCACCCGGGCTGGACGACGCCTTTCAACAGCGGGCGTTTCGAGAGGTTCGTCAGTTTTTTGATGCGCCGATGGATATTAAGAAAACCGCACACATATCGAACACACCGTATTTTAGAGGCTACACCCTGCCAACGCCGGCCGATCGTGGTCACGGACAAGTCATTGAGAATTTCCAGTACGGCTTTGAGCAAGACCCGATCTGTGCGCACGATGACGCTTCTCAGCCGATTCATAAACGTTTGTTTGTCGGGCCTAATACGTGGCCTAAGCAAGACTCGATGCTCGGCTTTCGACCACTCATTAACGATCTAAACCAGACTTATCACCAGCTCACGCACCAACTGGGTGAACTCATTGTTGAGTCTTTGGGTGAGGATCCGGCGGAGTTTCGGCGTTATTTTGATCTTGAAGAGCCCTACCTTGCGGCGAGCCTCAATCATAACTACAGCCTTGAGGTCTTCTCTGATGCGGCAAAAGAAGAGGTTCGCGACGCGTATGCGCGATTCGACGCGGATAACGTGGGTGCGCACATTGACGGACCGCCCTTTATCGCACTCCTGATTAACGATCGTCCGGGCCTGCAGGTGGTGGCGGGAGAGGGTGATTGGGTGAATGCGCCCGTTACCTGTCGAACATCGTCGGGACAGTACGATGTGCCTGTCATTGAGGGGTCGGTCATCGTGAACACCGGTGGCACGCTCATGCACCTCAGTGAGGGGCGTTACTCTGCCACATTACACCGAGTCAATACCTTGTTGATTCCAGAGGGTGAAACACGTGTCTCCATGCCTTATTTTTTGTTGCCCAAAATGGAGGGTGATTTAGTACCTTTTGGGCGATCAGCGGCTGATAAAACCGGTGCTGCCGGTTACGAAGCGGGACGCGACCGAGGCGCAAACGCCTGCGTGAATCGTATGGGGACGTTCCCGCAAGTAACCCGTCGCTGGTGGGTGGACGAGTTTGAGGCGCTGAAGGAGCAGCAACATCTGGAGGTCGAGGCGGAAACGCAAGCTGCGTTTGCACTGGCAGCTCAACGCGGCAAACGGTTTAAAGCGCGCCCGACCAACAAGTGATTGACACTGTGTGACGTCCTTATCGGTGGGGCGTGGTTGGAGGCTGCTCCGTCCAGGCAAGCATTGCGTCGGCGAGCGCATCGAATAAAGGGGCCGCCCAATCCTCACCTTGTTCGATACTGCCGGCTCTAGCCACTATGTCGACGGCGCGTGCAACTTCGATTATCGCGACCTCCGAGCCATATTCGGCCGCACGTTCGATCAGCGGATGCCATGCCGCGGATGAACCTTCTTCATCCGACAGGCCGCCTCTGACTCGCGCGCCCAGATTGTTGAGCTTCACAGACGTATAAAAATCGCCCATGTGCGCTTGTAACAGAGCCTCCCAGGCGTCATTTCGCTTATGGATGCCCGTGACGAGCATCTGAGCACCCGGCACTGGGTTTTGTGGATTGGGCGTGTCAGCATCAGCTGTCAGTAAGACCGTTTGAACGTTATCGTTGCCCTTGTGAACACCCGCTATAAAATGCTCCAACGCTTGGAAGCCTGCTAGGTCCTCTGAGTATTGCGTAATCGTTGGTGTTAAAACAAAGAACCCACGCGCGTTTAGGCGCTGCGCCATCGCTTTTTGCGTAATGGTGTTCCAGTCTTTACCAATAGGCTCGCCCGAGACCATCGCGCCAGGTTGCATCGCACTCGGCTCGGTATACTGCATCGGCAAGACCGCAATGGGTTTGTCGGTATTGATCACGATTGCGGCCACGTCGGCGTGTGTCCAATGTTTGCCAGTGTAGTTAAATTGAACGCGATACAGGCCGACACCTTGGTCAAAGGCATAGGGCGGATCAGCCGCATTAATCTGAATTTGCTGCACGCCCGCCACACTGACTTCTGGCCACGCGATGAAAAGGACAGGCCACAGTTGCCTGAGCAATGCCCTCATACCGGTGGGCTTAGCCGGTAAACCTTCCGAGCTACGCCCGAAAACATGAGGTCTTTTTCTGTTTCAGAAAAATCGGTTGCGATCTTTTTGAGCCCATTCCACAGCACGCGGTAGCCGATCGACAGTCGATCGACCGGGAAATTACTTTCAAACATGCAACGCTCGGGTCCGAAGCAGGCGATTGCATGATCGTAGTAAGGTTTTTGTGCTTCAAGAAACTCGTCGGAGGAGGGAGGTAAGTCGCGTCCGTACCATCCGAAACCATTATCGGGCATGGCGAGCCCGCCGAGTTTTGCGAATACATTTTTGCATTCAGCGACGCGGGCGATGTCCTCCTGCCATTGCGCGAAGATGGCCTCCTTTTGATTGGCAAAGTCGCCGACACCCAAAGGCGTCCCAAAATGATCAAGTACCATCGTCGTTTCCGGAACGGCTTGGGCGAGCTTGAAAAAGTCAGCGATTTGGAAATGGTAGAGCCACGTATCGTACGTTAAGCCGCGCTGCCCTAGCGCTCTGACACCTTGCCTGAAGTCTTCATCGTGCATGAGTCCTCGGTCCGCGCTACCGGGTATCACCAGCCCTTGAATATCACCCGCAGAGGCAGCTGCGTGTCGAATACCCTTGAACAAATCACCGGCGGTCTCTTCGTGGGCATCGAGTACTTCACTTAAGCGACTCTCGCGAAGATTCGCGTGCGCAACAATTCCCGCAATCTGAGTTGGGGCCCGCCTATGGGTGGCGTTATCGGCTGCCGCTCGTATGAACGCGGTCTCGCCAACACAGCGGAGGTGCTCCGGACCCTCCCGCCAATAGGCGGCGCCGCACTCCATGAATACGGTCTGGGTCACTCTGTGACCGTCGCGGGTATCCCCCAGGAGTTCATCAAGGTCGTAGCCCATCGAGGGCTCAGGCCAAAGATGATGATGAGGGTCGACAATCTCGCGATCTGGATCGACAACCGATTCCTGAACCTGTTGTAGCCAAGGGGTATTGTTAAACATGCGCGCTCCTTCTTTTCAGATACTCACTTTAGCATTGGCGTCGATGGCTTTAGTGAGGGATCTTTAGTCGTCTTCCGCGAATTATTTTTTTAGCCACCAGAAATAGGCACACTCTTTGCAATAGCGGGTACATAGTCATGCGAATACTTAGGGATCCGAATTGAGCAAGGAGACGTCCAGTCGTCAGGTTCTCGAAGACTTCATCGAGGCCCAGCGATTAAACGACATTTTTAGGCGAAATGTCGAAGGGCACTTCGACGCCTATGCACATCGCTTAGCTAAACTGGCAACCGCGAGTCCTCGGCCCATTATTGTAGGGATTAACGGATCACAGGGGTCCGGGAAGTCGACGCTGAGCGCCTATCTAAGCCAAATCATGCCCCGACTTCTCGGTGTTGACTGTCACATTATTTCAATTGACGACTTTTATTTAACCCGAGCGCGGCGCGTCAAACTGGCGTCCGCCGTACATCCGCTATTGGCGATTCGCGGTGTGCCCGGGACGCATGAACACCTGCGATTGGTGGAGGTTTTAGCCGCGGTCAGTGATCCCGATCCAAAGGAAGTGGCAGTTCCTGTCTTTGATAAGCTTAAGGACGATCGCACCAAAAAGGTGCGAAAAATCCAGATCAGTGCGAAACCTACCGTGGTGCTGTTTGAGGGATGGTGCGTCGGTATCCCGGCGCAAACGGCGTTATCGCTCGCTGTTCCCGCGGGCCGTTTTGAGTTTGTTAACGACAACTCGGGTGCGTGGCGGACCTACGTTAATGAGCAATTAAGTGGGCCCTACGCGTCTATTTTCTCCACATTGGATCGATTAAGTATGCTCCGACCACCGTCTTTTGAGTCGGTCTTCGACTGGCGTGTCGATCAGGAGAATCGTTTAGTGTCGAACCGCCAGACGAGGCTGTCGGTAGAGCCGGCCAAAGGTATGTCTGTCAGGGAGGTGCGAGAATTTGTTGAGAATTTTCGGCGCCTCACTTGCCACGCTATGGCGGTTTTACCTGAAGTCGCCGACGAGACGTGGGACTTGCAGGCAGATCGCTTGATTCTGGGCGAGCGAACACGTCATGAATGAATCTCCCACGATCTATACGGATCTTGACGGCACGCTTCTTGATCATGAAACCTACAGTGCGGAAGCCGCCCGTGCGGTGCTTCATTCGCTGACCGAGCAGGGAATCCCCATTGTTCCCGCCACCAGTAAAACGTATAGCGAAGTCTCCGAATTTCGCCGTGAAATGGGGCTTAAGCACGCGTTTATTGTCGAGAACGGCGCGGCAATTTATGTCCCAGTAGAGCTTGATATTCGCTGCCCTATGGGCAGCAAATTATTCGAAGGATGTTGGGTGAGAGAGTTCGGAGTGAAGCGCCAAGCACTGTGCGATGTCCTCGAGGCGCTCGACATGAGCCGCCGCTTTGCGTTCAAGTCACTGACCGAAATGCGCACCAGCGAAGTGACGGCCATTACTGGGCTGAACCGGGATTCGGCAGAGCGAGCACAGAACCGGCTCTACTCCGAAACGCTGGATTGGAGAGACTCACAAGACGCGCTTGACGAGTTCAAGCAGGTACTCACAGAAATAGGGTTTTCGGTATCGGAGGGCGGCCGCTTTGTTCATTTAATGGGGCCGAATAATAAGGGAATCGCGGCACAGTGGTTTCAGGGTGTATTGAAGCGAGAAGTATCCCCTGACGTTGTCATGATCGCGGCGGGAGACGCCCCCAACGATCGTGAGCTGCTTGAGACCGCGGATTATGCATTGCTGATGCGAAACATGAAGGGAACGCCGCTAAAACTGCAGCGGATCGGTCCGACCTGGTTGTCAGACAGCGCAGGTCCCGAGGCCTGGGCGAAGGGCGTAAACGAAATATTAACGACTATGGGGTGGAATATCTAATGGCCGACTTTTATCAAAGTCCTTATATCTCAACGCTTCACAATCTGCGTAATTGCGCGGTTGAAGAGCTTGAAGCGCAACTGGTTAATTTTTCTGCGACGCGACCGCTGGGGCTGATTTTGCCATCGCTTTATTCCGAGCTGCAGACTCCAGCAATGCCCAATATTCGGTCGGAACTGATGAAAGTGCCTTATCTGTCTCAGATTGTTGTGGGCCTAGATCGTGCCGATGTGGATGAATATCAGTCAGCCCTGAAGTTCTTTGCTGAGCTTCCTCAGCAGCATAGAGTGCTTTGGCAGGATGGGCCGAGATTAAGGGCTATTCATGCGGAACTCGAAGCCCTAGGTCTCGCGCCACAGGAGCCCGGCAAGGGTCGTAACGTCTGGTACTGCATGGGCTACGTTCTGGCCACGTCGCGCAGCGATGCTGTCGCCATTCATGACTGCGACATTCTGACTTACGACCGTAGTCTTTTAGCGCGCCTAATCTACCCGGTCGCGAACCCACTCTTTAGTTTCGAATTTTGTAAGGGTT
>JAQXEB010000021.1 GCA_029251065.1 Luminiphilus sp. | reverse complement strand
CCTACAAAGGTGGATTTTGGCAGCGCGCCTACTTTGCAAATTTCGGCACCACGATTGGCGGAGGCACGACCCAGATCCAAGCTAATATTATCGGCGAGCACGTGCTCGGCCTGCCAAAGTCTTAGGGGGCAAGAGCATGAGCGCTATTATTGGAAGTAAGAAGATCGATTTCTCCGACGAACAGAGCATGCTCCTGGATGTGGCTCGAGAGTTTGTCAAAGACAAATCGCCCGGCAGCGAAGTACGACGATTGCTCGAGAGCGAGGAGGGTTTCTCTGAGCCTGTCTGGCAGGAGCTCGTGGATTTAGGGTGGACCGGTATTAATCTGCCTGAGTCTGTCGGGGGTTCAGGTTTAGGTATTGGCCCCCTCATTCCAGTGATCGAGTCGATGGGAAAGGGCCTCATGGGAACGCCATTGGTTTCCACGGTGCTGGCGTCAGAGCTGATTCGACGGGCGGGCGGCATTGCCGAGGAAGATGTCCTTGAGGAGATTTCCGGTGGTGTTGCGGCTACGGTGGCCTACCTTGACCACAGCGATTGGGGAGGGGCCAATTCGGGCGTCACTGTTGCAGAAGACGGTGTTTTATCGGGTCGTAAGTTCATGGTGTCCGATGCAGCACATGCGGCCTGGATCGCCGTGGTGGGCGCGAATTCTCGTGGTGAGGCTGTGGTTGCGCTGGTTGCAGGAAGTGATGTCTCGGCGCAGGTGCAAGAACCCCATGCGCTGATTGACTTGACCAAGCGAGCCGCGACCATCGACTTCACTGGGATCAAAGCTCGCCGAGTGTTGTCGAGTGAGAAAGTGGGTCCGGCTATTCGAGACTACTTACTGATTGGTGCCTTATTGACGGCGGCAGAAGCGGTCGGATCGACCTCCGCTTGCCTTTCGGGCATTGTCGATTACCTTAAAACCCGCAAGCAGTTCGGTAAGCTGATTGGTTCGTTTCAGGCGCTAAAGCACCCCACTGTCGATATTTACGTCGGTATGGAGCAGGCGCGATCACTGGTTTATCACGCGTCCAGTGAGATCGGCGAGGGTCCTTTGAGCACAGAGGCCGAGGTTGCGTGTCGTATGGCCAAGGCCCAAGCGTCGGACACTATTCAATACGCGGGTGATCGGTCGGTTCAATTCCACGGTGGATTTGGTTTTACCTGGGAGTGTGATTCGTCGCTATTTATTCGCAGAGCCGCGTGGAGTCAGCAGCAATTTGGCGATGCGATGCATCATCGGAAGCGTCTAGCACCGTTGTTGCTCGATGCGTTGTAATAGCTCAATTTAGAAGCAACTTTGTAGCGTCTCAAAGACGACTTTGAACGGGCTATGCGACGGTAGCGGGGGGGCCGTATGCTCGATACTCGGACTGAAGACTGGTTTGTCGACATTATTTCAGGGCTTGAGGGTGAGCGAGAAATGGTTCATGGCTTCTCGTTAGTGTGCGAGACGTTTTATACCGCTCAGATTTAGACAGTACGGTTTTTTGAATAATCAAAGCCCCGATTTTTCGGGGTTTTTTTTGCCTGTTGCGTACACGCGATCGCCTTGTAGAAGAAAAGACAGTCTTGTCTAACCTTATCCTCGCGATCAATGCGTCTGAACACGCGACTGCGTCGTAAGGACTGTCATGAATGATTCAAAGCTAATTTTGGTCCTCGGTGACCAACTGAGCCCACGACAGCCGGCCCTTCGTCAGGCGCGTCCCGGCATCGATGTTATTTTGCTCGCCGAGGTTTGGGAGGAGGCGAGTTACGTCAGGCATAACCGCCACAAGATCGCGCTCTTGTTTTCAGCGATGCGCCACTTTCGCGATGATCTGGAAGCGGCCGGTCATCGCGTTCACTACATCACCATTGATCAGCGTGTGCCGAGTCTTGAAGCGGCGGTGAGGGTGGTCCTCGATTCGTGCGACGTAAGCGAACTCCTTGTCTGTGAGCCGGGTGAGTACCGGTTGTTGGAGGAACTTCGCGGTTGGCAAGACGCGCTCAAGATGCCAGTTTCTGTCTTGGAGGATGATCGTTTTCTGGCCTCTCATGCGGACTTTGCAGCATGGGCAGACGGTAAAAAACAGCTGCGCATGGAATTCTTTTATCGAAAGATGCGAGCGCGATACCAGCTCTTAATGGAGGGTTCTGATCCGGCGGGCGGGAAGTGGAATTACGACGCCGATAATCG
>JAQXEB010000020.1 GCA_029251065.1 Luminiphilus sp. | reverse complement strand
CCGGTCCATCGACGAAAGGCACGATAAAAACTGTTGACCTCGGCATAACCCAAGTCCCAGGCAAGACACTTGCCCGGGACCCATTGATTTGCCAAGCACTCTTCGCAACGATACCGTCTGACCGAATCCAAAATCGTTTGATAGTTCAGGCCGTCTCGGCTCAGACGTCGGCGTAACGTTGTTGGGCTAATCCGCAGACTATCAGCGAGCGTTTCTGAACGAATTCGAGCGAGATCACCGGTGAGCAGCGCATCGACCACCTTGCGTGTCGTGTGGGAAAGTCGCGCACTGTTTGGCGAGTCTAAAAACTCAAATAACCGGTTTGGTGGTTCGGGTGGTTGATCGCGCAGCCGCAAGGCAAATACGTCGCAATCGCGGCCCCAAGCGAGCCGTGCATTTGGGTCAAGCGCGTGTGCGGTCTGCACAGTGCTCGTGGGTTTGGCAGGTGTTGTCTCTAGTGTCATGGTCACGTCCTTGTGTGTAGTGCACCCCGATCCTTGGGGACGCTTAAACATAGCGCATGAACTTTAGTCTGTCAGTGATTGCGCGTATTTGATGATCTTTGGTCACTTACCCACTCGGTTTTCGATGGATACGCAATGCAAGTACCGACCTAAGTCTTCCGAAACCACTCGGAACAACGCTGGGTTTTGAGCAAACACCGGCCTGGATCGCCTTTAATAGTCGCAGCTCTTGATTGTGGGGGGTGCGAAGACCTAGGGTGTAGCTGGGCAGATAAGAATAAATACGGAGTCAGCATGAAGCCACTTGAATCAGTAACGGTTCTGGAATTTTCAACCATGATTACGGCCTCTTTGGCATCAATGATGATGGCCGAACAAGGCGCGCGGGTGATCAAGGTTGAGCCCATGACGATGGGAGACCCTATGCGTTACATCGGTGCAAAAAAGGGCGATATCTCGGCGCTATTTGCCAATTGTAACCGCGGTAAGGAAGCGCTTCGTATCGATCTAAAGTCAGAGGCTGGGGCGAATATTATTAGAGATATGGTTCCGTCGGTCGATGTCGTCATTCACAACTTTCGCCCTGGGGTAATGGATAAACTCGGCCTGGGTTCAGAGGCGCTTCGCGAGATTAATCCGCGGCTCATCTACACCGCCATCTCAGGCTTTGGTACTGAAGGTCCTATGAGCAATGCGCCAGCTTACGATCCGATTATTCAGGCGCACGCAGGTATTGCAGCGACTCAGGGGCGGGGCGACCAGCCAGCGTTTATGCGCACGCTACTCTGCGACAAAATTACAGGCTATACTGCCTGCCAAGCGGTGACCAGCGCACTGTTTATGCGAGAAAGAGTGGGGCAAGGTCAGCACATTGACCTTTCGATGATTGACTCAGGCTTATTTTTTATTTTCTTGGATGGCTTCCAAAATCATACGTTGCTCAGCGATGACCACGAACGTGCCGGACTGCTCATTGATATTTTGTACGATCCCTGGGTGTGTTCTGACGGTGGCGTCATTATTTCTGCTGGTAGTTATGAAATGCAAAAGCGCTTTTTAACCGCCTTGGATATGCAGCATCTCTTGTCGGACGAGCGTTTTGCCACGTTTGAAAATCAAATGCGCAATATCAAAATCCTCAAAGCCCTCGTTTCTGAGCGCTGTAAGGCATTAAGTTGTGATGAGATGGTGGGTCTCTTGCGCGCGGTCGACGTCCCCTGCGCGAAGGTGATGACTCGGGAGGAGGTGTTGGCCCAAGATCAACTTTTAGCGAATGGTACAGTGGATGTTTACGATCACCCGCTCGCGGGAAAATCGCGGCGCGTGTTGGCACCGCCGCTATTTTCGGGTGAGCGCCTTGAACCGGGTTGGGGCGCGCCCAGCCACGGTCAACATACTGAACAAGTGCTCTGTAGTTTTGGGATCAGTAAAGAGGCCATTGAAGGGCTAAAAAGTAGTTCTGTCGTCGCCTAATGGCGGAAATGGGTAAACGGACCACGTTGCCTCAATTGCCGCATCGGTGAAGCACAGGTTTGACCGAATTGCCGCGATATCAGCACATTTATTGGAACGGGCAATAGTTATAAATTATATCCCTTTCAGAGACGGTTCGCCGTCTATTTTGCAGTCTGTATTCGGATGAGTTCTGTGCAGAGAATCTACATTGTCATTTTGCTGTTGCTCTCGGGCCTATTGGTGCCTGCGTGTTCGTGGGCATCACACGGCGCTTCGCTCGTGACACAAGTCCGTATGGACGGGTCTCGCCTGTCTGTTTACGGGCAGCAACTTTTTCGTGGCGTTGACCATCGTGTCTATTTTGGTGCGAAAGATGCGGATTACCTGCTCGAGCCAAGGGTGCTCAAGGTGGACGCTCGACGGATTGAGGTCCTGCTCCCCTTCCAGCCGATTTCAGGCGATTACTGGCTCAAAATTGGACCGTCCGAGGATGCTCCCGCGTTGACCGCCTTGCTTCGTGTTGAGAACGATACTATGAGCATT
>JAQXEB010000019.1 GCA_029251065.1 Luminiphilus sp. | reverse complement strand
GCCTTTACAAATAAATCCACTTGCTCGGGGGTCACGACAGTCAAGCCGTCGGGCTTTTGCCAGTCCGAGGCCACTTTCGCGATAAACTTATTAACTGAGACACCCGCAGACACGGTAATGTCGAGCTCATCTTCAACCTTGGCTCGAATTTCTTTGGCAATTCGCGTGGCGGTCACATGCGCCCCACTGGAATCCGTTACATCTAAGTAGGCCTCGTCGAGAGAGAGCGGCTCAATGATGTCGGTGTATTCCTCAAAAATTGCACGCATGGCGCGAGACGCGTCTCGATATTTGTTGAACTGGGGCGGGACTACGGTGAGGTGCGGGCACAAGCGCATCGCGTGGGCCGTCGACATCGCCGACCTCACACCATAACGCCTCGCGTCGTAGTTAGCCGTCGTAAGGACACCACGCCGGTCTGCACTGCCGCCAACGGCCATTGGAATGCCACGGAGCGCCGGATCGTCACGCATTTCAATCGCGGCGTAAAAACAGTCGGCGTCAATGTGAATGATCTTTCGCGGCATCGATCGCTATCTCACAGACGAAACGAACGGACTCGACACAACCCGTCCTAAAACCATGCTCTTAGGGCAGGCTTAGTCACCTTGCCGAGTGCATTTCTGGGCAGAGCGTCACTCACAACCCACTTGCGAGGCACTTTGTACCCTGACATTTTCTCACGCGACCATGCGATCAGCGCCGCCTCTTCTATGGGTTTGTCTAAGACAATAGCCGCGGCAACAATTTCACCCCATTCGTCGTCTGTAATACCGATCACCGCAGCTTCGGATACGCTGGGGTGTTCGAGCAAGGTCGCTTCAATTTCTAAAGCGGACAACTTATATCCCCCTGATTTAATAATGTCGATCGAGGCGCGCCCGAGGATGCGATAGGCACCGTCCTCAAAAACGGCAATATCGCCTGTTAAGAACCAGCCGTCTGAAAAAGCGGCGCTTGTGGCCTCAGGATCTCCCCAATACTCTCGAAACACAGTCGGGCTCCTGATCGCAAGTTCCCCGGGGGTGGCTGGATCGACCTCCTCTGCGCCTGACTCACTGACCCGCTTAACCTGTACTCCAGGCAAAGGCTGACCCACATGTCCCGGTCGCCGCTCGCCTGTGTATGGATTGGACAGTGCCATACCCAGTTCTGTCATTCCGTAGCGCTCTAAAAAACGCTGTGACGTCAGCGCTTCCCACGCTTCAAACAACGAGACTGGGCATGCCGCTGAACCCGATACCGTTAGGCGCATATTTGCAAATCCCTCGGTAATGCGATCGCATTCGCCGTCTGACACTGTCTTTAAATAGGCGATGAGTTTCACGTAGATTGTTGGAACCGCCATGAAGACCGAAAAGCGATCTTCAGCCACCGCTCGAGACACGCGCTCTGGATCAAATCGTGCATAGAGGTGCACAGTGGCGCCTCTCCACAACGCACACAGAAGAATATTGACGATGCCGTGCACATGATGGAGCGGTAGAAAAAGGGGGATGGAATCGTCCTCAAGCCAACCCCAGGCCTCGATGAGCGAGGTCACCATCGCAGAGACGCTCGCGACGGTGTGGACAACGCCTTTTGGCTTTCCCGTCGTGCCGCTGGTGAAGACGACAAGCGCACCCTGCTCTGACCTAATGGGCCAAACGTCAGGCGCAACTGCGTCTGGAAGCG
Organism: Luminiphilus sp.; assembly: GCA_029251065.1. Classification (GTDB taxonomy): domain Bacteria; phylum Pseudomonadota; class Gammaproteobacteria; order Pseudomonadales; family Halieaceae; genus Luminiphilus. The sequence goes on along the minus strand of JAQXEB010000019.1, from coordinate 1,982 downwards.
CGTCAATCGCTAGTTGCGTAATCGCGAGCCCAGCGCAAACGTCATTGAGCGCTTCAGATCGCAGGGCCTCAGGCAATACGAGGCGCTTCACACCCGTCACAGACAAACAATGTGCCAATTCGTCTGCGCTCGCATGAACACTCAGCGGTACAGCAACACCCCCTGCCGCCACGACCCCAATAATCAGTGCGGCGTAATCAAAACTTGCTGGATAAAGAAACCCGACCCGTTCTTCAAACAGCGACTCAGCGCCATCCAGGAGGCCTCCAACTACGCGGTTAACGCGCCCGCTAAGGCCCGAGTAACTCAGTATTTGATCTCCGTCGATAAGCGCGGTCCGATCATCGCCGTTCTCTATAAGAGGAAACCATAAGCAGTTGTCAGTCATCTTGGACGAAAACCCAAAGCAACAAACCACCCAGCGCGAGTGGCACAGCGAAGAGCGAAAACAGGGCGTACATACCCCAGCCTGCGGAGAGCAGCGCTGCCGCCAGTAGCGGTGAGGCGATGGCGCCAGTGCGACCCAGCCCTGCGGCCCAGCCAACACCCGCGGCTCGAATATCACTGGGATAAACGCGCGTCGCAAGTGCGTAAAGACAGGTGAAACCGCCGTGCAAAAAGAAGCCCGCAGCAAACATCAGGCGCATCAATGCACCAAGTTCCTGAGGCTCAGTCAGACCAACAAAGGCGAGAACACCGCCAGCGCCCAGAAAAAAAAGTGATAACAACGGCACCAAGGGCAATCGTGTAGTGAGTGCGGCAAGCACCAAAATGCCCGGAATCGCCCCGAGATTAAAACCCGTCAGGGCGTCGATGCCCTGTACTCGGGTGTAGCCCGAGTCAACAAACAGAGTGGGAATCCAGGACAGCATAAAGTACATGGCGAGAAAACCCATGAAGTAGACGACCCACAGCGCTAACGTTTTTAATCGGCGCTCCGGCGTTAAAATTTGTGCGACAGGGATCGTATTGGCCGCGTGGACCAAGCTTGGGAGACCCTCTACGCCCCTCCGATGCATTCGCAAAAGAAGTCGATTAACCTCATTTTCACGCTCCGGTCTCTGCCCTCTTTGGCTGGCGAGAAACTCAGGGGACTCGGGTAAAAGAGCCCAGGTCACCCCTGCAATTGTCAGTGTTAACAGCCCACCCGCGGTAAATACTGCCGTCCAACCCAACTCTGGAATCACTGAATTAGCCATGGGCCCCGCTAAGATAGCGCCAACCGGGTAGCCCATCACCACGAGCGATACTGCAAGGCTTTTAAATCGGAGGGGCATGAATTCTGAGGCGAGCGCCGGTGCACAACCGAAAATAACACCGATACCCAGGCCAGATACAAAGCGCAGCAACGCAAATACAGCGACCGACTCAGTGTGCGCAATCCAACGGACGGCGATCATACTCAGGCCAACCAAAAACATCGCCGAGACAAGGAGTAAGCGCCGACCTAAACGATCAGACAGGGGCGCAAGACCCGCCGCGCCAATCGCCATACCAAAGAGCGCCGAACTAAACAGTGGCCCAAGCATCGCCCGTTCAAGACCCCACGCCTTCGCCACACTGGGCGCCGTCACTGACATAGCGACGACATCGATGCCATCAGCCAGGTTTAAGAGAAAACCCAGTAAAATCACTAACCACATGAGCGGTACCACGGGGCCTTCATCGATGCGCGCTCTGACTAACTCAGCACTCATGTTCCATCCTTTTGCAGCATCGGTCTAAAAATCACAGCGGATCAAGAACAACAACCCAAGACGGCCATCATAAAACGAAACACCGCGAGCTGTCCGTCGAGATCGGAGTCTTAGTCACAATGAATGTCTTGAGCCTTAAAGTTTTCGAGCGATCTTGACCGCCTGCTCAGACCCAAAGCTGACGAGCGAGCACCAGACACTCAGTAGCGCAGAGCGTTGTGACGCTTCAGATCCGGCTTCATCTCGGTGAGACGCCTCATCTGAGCAAAATTGACGAATTGCAGA
>JAQXEB010000018.1 GCA_029251065.1 Luminiphilus sp. | reverse complement strand
AGCACTGTGATCACACAAAATGTTGACCGGCTTCATCAAAAGGCGGGATCACAGCGTGTCATCGATCTGCACGGTCGCTTAGACCGCGTGGTTTGTCTCAGCTGTGGACAGCACGAACCGCGCGCGACGTTACAAGCGCGCCTACTCGCTAAAAATCCTTTCGTCGCCAATTACAGTCAGATTGCCAAACCCGATGGTGACGCCGACGTCCCAGACCATTTCGTCGCGCAAACGCAGGAACCTGCCTGCACTTCGTGTGGCGGGATCCTCATGCCAGATGTCGTTTTCTTTGGCGGAACCGTACCCAAACCCCGTGTCGACGCCTGTGTCGACGCCCTCAACAATTCAACAGGTTTACTGGTCGTTGGAAGCTCACTACAAGTCTACTCAGGCTTCCGCTTCTGCCGTATGGCCGAGAAGCTACGCATGCCCATTGTCATCGTTAATGAGGGCGATACCCGGGCTGACGATATAGCCACGCTTAAAGTCAGTGACGCAGGTCTCAGTCGTTTAGTCTCTGCCGTCGATCAGATCACCCCCCATCAGGAGCGAAAATCCGCGTGAGCACAACGCTTGTATTGTTCAGACAAGATCTCAGACTTCATGACCACCCTGCATTGATTGCCGCGGCGAGTCGCGGGAATGTCGTACCGGTATTTATCTATGACGAAGAACAGGCGGGAGATTGGCATTTGGGAGGCGCCAGTCAGTGGTGGTTACACGAGAGTTTGAAGTCGCTTGCGGCCTCCATTAGCGCGCTTTCGGGGAGGCTCATTCTGCGACGCGGCAACACCATTTCGGTGCTTCGGTCACTTCAGGAGGAGTCGGACGCCGATGCGATCTACTTTTCGCGGCAATACCAACCCTGGTCGGGACCACTCGAGACGTTAATCAACAACGAATTTCATGACGTGAATGTGTCGATTAAGCGTTTTCCTGGCACCTTGCTTCACGAGCCAGGCTCGGTACTGACAGGATCGGGCACTGCCTTCAAGGTCTTCACGCCCTTTTGGCGTGCGGCAAGAAAACAAGCAGTTCCCTTACCGCTGAGCCGACCCGATGTCGCTTGGTGTACGCATCCACTCGCCAGTGATGATCTTGCTGACTGGCAATTACAGCCCGAGGCGCAGTCCGGTGTACCCAACTGGGCAAACGGCTGGCAAGATCTATGGAAACCCGGTGAAGAAGGTGCCCATCTTGCGCTGACAGACTTTTTGGAAGCGCCTGTTGCGCATTACGCCGAAGGCCGAGACGTACCGGCCAAGCGTTACACGTCGCGACTGTCACCGCACCTCAAGTTTGGTGAAATATCACCGCGTCAAATCTGGTCTGCAGCACAGCAACGTAAGCTGTCGGCTCCAGAATGGAGCGCGCCCATTGACAAGTTTCTCGCCGAAGTGGGTTGGCGGGAATTTTGCTATCAACTCCTCGACTTATTCAATGACATGCCTGCGAAGCCTTTTAAACAACAGTTTGCTGGGTTTCCTTGGGGCAACGACTCGGAGCACCTATCTGCATGGCAACGGGGGCAGACGGGCTATCCAATCGTTGACGCGGGAATGCGTGAACTCTGGCACACAGGCTTTATGCACAATCGCGTTCGTATGATCGTCGCGTCCTTCCTCACCAAGCATTTGTTAGTGCATTGGATCGAAGGTGAGCGATGGTTCTGGGACTGCCTGCTGGATGCAGACATTGCATCAAACGCCTGCAGTTGGCAGTGGGTCGCAGGGTCCGGAGCAGACGCATCGCCCTACTTCCGTATTTTCAATCCGATAGCGCAGGGGCAAAAATTTGATTCAGAAGGCGAGTACGTCAAGCAGTGGTGTCCTGAACTTGGGAAACTGCCCAAAAAGTACATACACGAGCCGTGGGAAGCCCCTCAGATGACACTGGCAAGCTCAGACCTAGAACTGGGAACCGACTACCCCTTCCCCATTGTCGATCACAAAACGGCGCGACTCGGCGCACTGGATGCTTACGCCGTCATTAAACAGGCCAGTTAATGGTCATCGATAATGGCGACGGCACGCGTCCAGCCCGCGGAACCGCCACGAACTTTATGCGGGAAGCAACTGACTGTAAATCCCGCGTCCGGAAGCGCTTCTAGGTTGTGCATTTTCTCCAAGTGACAGTAACCGATATCGCGACCGGCTTTGTGTCCCTCCCAGATAATGCTAGCGTCGTTGTCCTCCGCATAACGTTCAGCGGTATAAGAAAAAGGGGCATCCCAACTCCACGCGTCTGTCCCCGTCACGCGAACACCACGCTCAAGTAGATACATGGTGGCTTCGTAACCCATTCCTGCACCGGCTTGGACGTAGTCTTCGCTGCCGTAGCGTTTTCCGGCGGACGTATTGACCAGCACAATGGTGAGTGGTTCCAGTGTCACGCCAATGCGCGCTAACTCTGCTTCAACGTCGCTGGCAGTCAGGACATAACCATCGGGGCGGTCCCGAAAATCAAGTTTTACGCCCGGCTGAAAACACCACTCTAAAGGCACTTCGTCGATGGTGATCGCACGTTCTGCGCCACCGAGCTTGTCGTTCATTGTGCTGTGGTAGTGATACGGCGCGTCTAAATGCGTCCCGTTGTGCGTGCACAGTTGAACCATTTCCACAGCCCATCCCTCGCCGTCAGGCAACTCGCTCTTATCGAGTCCAGGGAAGAATTCGGCCATTTGTTCTGCACCCGTGTCATGGCGAATGTAGTCAATATTGGGACGCATCGGCGGTGGGTCGCTGACGACGTCATTTTCCAAATAAATCGATAGATCAATAAACCGTCTCATCGCTACTACCCCGTTAATTTACTTGCCTCTTTTGTAACACCTGTGCTCCAGGGCCCTCAACACTAAAGCGCGACAGACTGAGTCTTACCCTAACTTCATCGCCCGACCAGAGCCGAACAGGCACTACCCGGACTCATCGGTACTCGTCGTTGGTGGTCATTCGCGCAATTGTTGCAGTAGTCGAATGTCCTTCGACAAAGTCCAGAATGACAACGTTGCCACCACAAGCGATGACGTGTTCGTGTCCCGCAACTTGACTGACTTCGTAGTCTCCCCCTTTGACCAGAACGTCGGGGGTGACCGCCTCTATGAGTCGAGCTGGCGTGTCCTCTGAGAACGGTACAACGTAGTTCACTGAGCGCAATCCTGCGAGTACTGACATGCGTGCGTCTAGATTGTTCACTGGGCGATCATCGCCCTTAAGTCGAGATACCGACGCATCACTATTGACCGCAACTATGAGGACATCACCGAGCGTTGCGGCCTCGGACAGGTAGGACACGTGCCCCGGGTGAAGAATGTCAAAACACCCGTTAGTCAGCACAATGCGTTTACCCGCGGCCTTTAACTGCGCAACCGCGGATAGCACTTCCACTTCGGTAACCACGCCTTCGTCAGCGCGAATTGAATGGTCACAAAGTGACTCCTCCTGAAGCGCCTCTGAAAGCTCAGAGCGCGTCACAGCGGCAGTACCCACCTTCCCTACCACCAGTCCTGCAGCGACGTTGGCGAGGCGCGTCGCATTCTCGAGCGGCTCATGACTGGCCATTCCCGCAGCGATCGCCGCAATTACGGTATCGCCAGCACCCGTTACATCAAACACCTCTCGCGCCAATGCGGGTAAGTGAAGGGGTTCACCCTCCTTGGTTTGAAGTGTCATTCCTCGCTCGCTGCGCGTCACTAAGACTGCGTCGAA
>JAQXEB010000017.1 GCA_029251065.1 Luminiphilus sp. | reverse complement strand
GTTTTGTTTACGCTCGACGCCTTTCTTAATGCGGAGACAATCGATGCGTCAGGATAGGTCGATGCGCGCGCCGCGCGGTTTTACGCTGATCGAGGTGCTCATTGCTATGGCGATTACTGCCTTCGTCTCGGTGCTGTCTTACCAAGCGCTGTCCACGGCACTGACGGGTATCGAATCGGTCCGGGCCGAATCTGAGCGACTGCACGAGATTAATCGGGCGTTTAATGTCCTCTCGCGAGACATTCGGCAAATGACCAACCGACCGGTACGCGATGAATTTGGGCAGCTGGCATCGGCGGTCTTGGGTGGGCCTCTGGCGCGAGATCCGCTTCGTTTGACGCGCGCAGGTTGGCACAACAGTACCGGTGCTCCGCGCAGTACCTTGCAGCGGGTAGCCTATCGCCTTGAAGAGGATCGTTTGTTGAGACTGAGCTACCCGGTTCTCGATCGAACGACGGCCATTGAGCCCACTGAAACGGTGCTGGTTGATCGGGTTGAGGGGTTTGAGGTGCGATTCTTGCCGACGATCAAGTCATTGGAAGTGGATCGTAATCAAACCATAGACCGACGTTTTTGGCAGGAAAACTGGATTTCAGAGGTGGGCTTTACCGATAAAATCATGGACCCTCCCGCGGCCTTGGAGGTCAGACTTTCCCTTGAGGACTGGGGTGAGCTGGAGCGACTTTATGTCATGCCCGCCTTCCAATAAATCACAAGCCGGCGCCGCGTTAGTGATCGCGCTGTTGGTCTTCGCCATTGCTGCAACACTGATGGTGGGTGTGCAGCGCGACTTCAACTTGCAACTTCAGAGGAGCACGAATACGTTTTTTGGTGAACAGGGGTGGTCCTTCTTATTGGGTGCTGAAACCCTTGCGGAGTTGGCGCTGCGATTTGATGCTGACGAGGACGCAAAGCAAGATGCCCCGTTGGATTCATTGCAAGAAATGTGGGCTCAGCCCCAAGCCCCTTATCCACTCGACGGCATTGGCTTTTTACGGGGTGATATTTACGATTTGCAGGGGCGCTTCAATATCAACGGCTTGGTTGAGGCTGTAAATCAAGGGCGAGATCCCGACACCCCCTTAGGGGCGGCACCAGCGAATGTCGGCGAGCGCGATGCTGATACGCAGCGACTTAATGCAGAACAGCGCGTTTTACTGAGGTTGCTGTTGTCGATTGAGGAGGCGGAGCTCAGCCGTGCGGAGGCCACTCGCTTGGTTGAGCGGATGACCGACTTTATCGACACAGACCGCAGTCCGCGAATGGACGGCGCTGAGAATGAAGTGTATTTGTCGTCGGCGTTTCCCTACCGAGCGCCTAATCGTCCAATCGCAAGTGTCAGCGAGGTGCGAGCGGTCGATGGCATGACGCCGGACCTTTACCGTCTCATTGCACCGTTTTTAACCGTGTGGCCGACCGATGGAGGGAAGATCAATATTTTGACGGCGCCGCCAGAGTTGCTCGCCGCACTGAGTGGTGACGATGCATTCGAACCTCTCTCTCCACAGCAGGTCGCGCGCATTGTGGAACTTCGAAACGAGGGCATGATCACGGACGTTGATAGCTTTATTGAAGACCCCCTGTTTACCAATGCCACAACGACTGACTTGCGAGAAATGATCGGCGTAAAGTCCGACTGGTTCCTGCTCGATGCGCGCGTTGAGATTGCCGACCGAGAACGTCGCCTGTACAGTGTGATGCATCGCCAGGGCCGAGCGGTGTCCGTTGTCCATCGGACCGAGGGCGAGCTGTGATGAGCAGTCAACGTCGAGCATTTGAGCCACTATACTTAACACGTTGTACAAAGAGGTCCGCGATCTAACATGCGCGTCGAAAACTCAAGTGTGATCATTTGGCATGATGGGGAGCCGATGCTTTGGCGGGCTGGCGCGGTCAGCGCTGAACTCATCACCGCCGACACTGTGTATCCAGAATCAGCGATCGTTGGGCTTCCCAGTGATGCTGTTCGGACAACGTCCCTCGAGGTTACACCTCAAGAGCGGAAACACCTGGCAAAATCATTGCCGTTCATGATGGAAGAGCAGGTCGCCGAAGACGTCGACGACTTGCATTTTGTATCTGCGCCTCTGACCGACGAGCATTATTTAGTCGCCTTCACACGGTGCGATAATCTCTCTGCATGGATTGAGCAGCTCAGCCAAGCGGAGAGCCTCAAGTTTTTTGCGCCGGAAGCCTTGTGTTTACCAAGAGAGCCAGGCGAGTGTTGTGCTGTGGTAGAGGGCGATTCAGTGGTCTTACGCTGGAGCGACTCTGAAGGTGCGCGCGTCGATTTGTCGCTCTTGTCGGTGTTACTGGACTCGTTGGGCGAGTCGCCCGAAAAAATTGTTGTGTACGGCACTGACCGAGCGGCCGTAGTCGCTCATTTAAGTGACGAGCAGCAAGCCCTTGTAGACTGGCGCCAAGGGGGATGGGGAGCACTTCTTCTGCTCGCTGATACGCGTCCGAGCCTTAATTTGCGTCAAGGTGCGTTTGCCCCCGCTTTACCGCTCAACAAGTGGTGGGGTCTTTGGAGGACCGTTGCAGTGACGGCCTGTGTGGCCATCACCTTGCAGTTGGTTGCCGATCTTGGCCAATTTCAAAAATTGAAGTCGCACAATCTTGAGCTGCGCTCAGCGATCCAGCAAACCTATCGGCGAGCGAATCCACGAGGTGCTGTGGTTGATGTCGAGAAGCAATTGGACCGCCAAATTGCCGAATTTACCGGCGAAGAGGGTCTTTCTGCGTTTACACCCCGTCTTGTAGACGTGGTAACGGCAACGATCTCGAACAGCGGGCGAGTCACATCGATCAATTACAGCGCGGGGCAACTTCGTCTGAATCTTACCGCTGAAAACTTTTCAGCGGTTGAAAAAATTCGACAAGCACTTGAAGGGAAAGGGCTCAAGGCGACCCTTGAAACATCCAGCGCGAGGGGCGATGAAGTTCGGGCTCGATTAAGAGTGGAGGTCTCCTAATGCGCGTATGGTTTGCAGCACAGTCGCCCCGAGATCAAATGGCACTCATGCTGCTTAGCGGGTTTCTGCTCCTGTTTGTACTGTTTCAGTTTGCGTTGTCGCCAGCGAGCGAAGCGCGGGGTCAAATGGCGAGTAATAATGATGCGGCAAGTGCTCAATTGTCGCGCGTTGAAACTAAGGTCAGCCAGCTGCTCAGCTTGAGAGAGAGTGGCGATGCGGGTGCGAGTCAAAACCTATCATCGACGCTCAGTGCCGCAGCGCAAAATGCAGGATTGGTCGTAAAGCGCCTGCAGCCCAACAGTCGCGGTGAGGTGCAAGTGCGCTTTGAGGGTGTCGACTTCGATGCATTACTTCAGTGGCTTGAGACTGTAGAGGGCAATGAGGGTCTGCGTGTTGTCGATGCTTCGCTTAGCGATGCGGGTCGTTCCGGCGGTGTTAACGCAACATTAAGAGTTCGAGGCCAGTAGCCGTGGGTCGAGTGGCGGTACTGGTACTGACGGGCATCATCTTGTTGGTGTTGTTCATAGCCCGCGTCCCCGCGTCGGTCGTCAGTGGTCTTCTGCCCTCGACGGTCACTGCCTCAGGTTTTACCGGCTCACTGTGGCGCGGGTCAGCCGCACACATGGACGTGAGTCAGCGCGGGCAGGTGTTTGCCTTAGGACGTGTTAACTGGGTGCTCAGTCCCCGGGGGCTGTTGTGGGGCGATGTCTTGACGCTCGAGAGTCGCTGGGGCGATCAGCGAGCAGGTCTTGGGCTGGACTTTGGATTGGACGGCACGACACACCTAAACGATGTCATGCTGAGTCTTGACCTGGGCTGGGTGCGCAACCTCATTCCGCTTTATGTTGCGGGTCGTCTTACTGCGGACATGGACCATCTGGCGGTCGACTCGACCGGCATGCTGCTCGAGGCGAATGGCCGCATTGTGTGGGAAAATGCGGCGTGGCGTGCGGTCGGTGGCGATGTCTCGCTTGGGACCTACGTGATTGATATTGATACGACAGACCAAGGCGT
>JAQXEB010000016.1 GCA_029251065.1 Luminiphilus sp. | reverse complement strand
GTTTTAGAGAGGCCAAGCAGTTGCGCGACATCCTTAACGAAAACGCGTAGGTGCTCTTTGCGTTTCTTCTTAACCAGCTTTTTCTGAGTGTAAGACTGCCACGTCAGGGTCTGAACATCCTCGTCTTTGCACATTTCAACAAACTGCTCGCGCCGCTTGTCGCTGTGATACCAAAAGTATTGGAGCAGACCTAATGCCCAAAACGTTCGGCCGTGAAGTTTCATGAAGCGCTTGCGTGGGGCTTTGAGTGCGGCGGGCTTCCCAGAGAGTAAAAACTCACTGACAGCGTCAGCACTGAGCCTGCCTGCCGCACAGCATGGCGTAATAGATGCCTTCGCCTGAAGCGGGCGCGACGACGCCGGCTGCGTCACCCGAGACAAGAACACCTTTTCCATCGTCCCAACGCTTCATGGGCTTCATGGGTATGGGGGCGCCCTCTTTTCGAATGGTTTCCGCCGTATCGAGACCTGAAATCGTTCTTAATGCACTGACTGAGTCCTGTGCTGAAAAGTCCTTAAGTGCGCTTCCGACACCGATGCTGGCGGAATTTCCATGAGGGAAAACCCAGGCGTAAAAGTCGGGAGAGAGCTTGCCTTGGTACCACACCTCGCACCGTTGTGGATCATAGTCCTCGGTTGCAGTATCGGGGGCTTTAACGATTTCGTGGTAGGCAAGCACCCAAGGAACGTTGGCATGTTTCGGAATGCTTTGTCGCGCGACTTTAGAGCGGGCACCGTCAGCACCCAGTACGCAGCGCGCGGTTGCTTGACGGACTTCTGTGTCGTGGTCCTTCGATACGTAGGTGACTTGGATCGTCGTGTCGTCTAGATATTCCAGCTTCTTGAAGGCGGCGAGCTCAAGCTCCGCGCCAGCCTGTTGCGCTCTAGACCTTAGCCATGGGTCAAATTCGTCACGGTCGACCATACCGACAAACGTGCCTTCAATGGGCATGTCGACTTTTTGTACCGTCGGCGAGATCATTCGCGCTGATTGAATTTCAGCCTTGAGCAGTGAGCGAGGGATATCGAATTCCTCGAGCATGCAGGGCGGTATAGCGCCGCCACAGGGCTTGATTCGAAAGGCGCGTTCCAGCAGTAAGACGCGGTGACCTGCGAGTGCGATCTCATGGGCCGCGGTTGCACCGGATGGACCTCCGCCAACGACGATAACGTCATAGTCAGTCTGGGTATTGTTCATGGGTTCACTCCCCCCAATTGGTTTTTTAGCATGAAGGCTTCATCGGCTTCCGAATGAGTTTGCTCAGAGTCGGTGATCTTCTGTTCGATGTTAAAGATGAGGCTTGCAGCCCACAGGAATAAAATGGCTTCAGCAATAAAGACAATGCCGTAAGAGGTGGCCGGGTTTTGGAGCCAAAGGCCTGTAAGGTCAACGGCCACAGTCCCCAAAAAGCCGCCCATAGCGAACGAGATCGCCTGGGCTGCTCCCCACAGTCCCATCCGAAGCCCGTCCCGCTGTGCTCGCCCTTGACTGGCAAGCATCATCATGCCGCCAATGGCGGCGACAGCAAAACTTCCATTGGCGACGCCGAGGACGAATACATTAAGGTTAATCGGCCAGTCGATGTTGCTCATTCCACCGAAGGCCAGCAGGATCAGCGCGAAGGCCGAGACGATGCAGCCGCCGCGAATCCAAAGGTGTAAGACATGGCGTGTCCGGCGCTTAAACGCATAGGTAGAGACCGCCATGGCCAGCATGCCCAATAACATGCCCGAATGCTGTATGCCCGCCAATGCGGTGGTTTGACCGACGGTCCACCCGAAGGTTAGACCCACGAAAGGTTCCAGAATTAGGTCTTGTGCGCTGTAAGCCAGCATGGATGCAAAGACAAAAATGGTGAATCTTCGAGCATGATCTTCGGACCAGACCTCCCTGATGGCCTCCAAGAACGGGGGCTTTTCTTCGGTCTTAGCTGTTACGGGCTCGATGGAGTCGTAGGTTTGCTCGATACCCACAATGGCCACGAACGTTACTAGGAGTGCTATCACTGCGGTCCCACAGATTACCATCATGAGGCGACCTTCCGAGAAGGGATCAAGCAGTTGGCCTGTAATACCACCCGTTACGGCAAACCCCATAATCATCATGAACCAAACGAGTGAGGCCGCAGCGGGTTTGCGCTGGTCACTGACTTGTTTCGACAGCAGCACCAGCAATGAGGTGCCTGCGGCACCCGAGCCCACACCGATCAGTAGGTAGCCTCCCGCGGCAATAACGTGACCGAGAATACCCAGTTTGCCCACTAATGTGGTGCCGAGCGCCGCGGTGATGCTGCCGGTGGCCAGAATAATCATGCCGCCAATAATCCACGGTGTACGTCGACCGCCTCGATCACTGCCATAGCCGATGTAAGGTCGTGCAAGCTGAACGACATGGTGCAAGGTAATTAAAAATCCAGGCACCGATGCGGCCAGTGCATATTCCACAACCATAATGCGATTCAGTGTGTTCGTTGGGAGGAATATGAGTGCGCCGAGGCACGTCTGTATCAGGCCTAAACGGATAATTGCAAACCATGTGAGGGTTTTTAATTCACCCAAAATGACCCCCAATTGCGCAGGCTGTCACCATCATTCCTGCGACGTATTGAGTCACTCCCACTCCGTTGTACCAAGGGGCGAAGTCGCGCGGTGCCTTTAATAACTTCCGCATAGCCAGCGCCTGACCCACCACGAGCGCGGCGATCACCGAGCCGGCTAGGGTCTGCTCCCAAAAGATCAGGAGGCCAAAAATAATGAGTTGGGGAGCAATCATAATGAGACAGGCCAGTCGCGCCGCTCGTTGAGGCCCTAGTTGGACGGGTAACGTTCGAATACCGACGGCAATATCGCCCTCAATAGCTTTAAAGTCATTGAGTGTCATGATGCCGTGAGCACCGAGGCTGTAAAGCCCGGCGACGATCAGAATGGTTGCCGACGGTAATGCACCGCCAATAATAATGGCAGCACCGGTGACCCAGGCTAAGCCTTCGTAACTAACGGCCACCGCGAGGTTGCCCCACCAGCCATTTTGCTTAAGCCGCAAGGGCGGCGCGCTGTATGCCCACGCGAGCACTAAACCCAGCGCAGTCGCACTCGCAACCCAAGTGCCAAGCGCAAAGCTCCATGCTTGTGCCAGCAGGCACCAACAGGTAGCAAATCGTAGCGCTGCTTTTTCTGATACGCGGCCAGAAGGGATAGGGCGGTGTGGCTCGTTGAGTGCATCAACTTCGCGATCGTGCCAGTCATTAATAATTTGGCTCGCGCCACAGACCAGTGGGCCGGTGAGCAAAATTCCAGCAACAAATAGCCAGAGGGCTTCGAAGGGAGTAGTTCCCGCAGAGACGAGTCCGCACATCAGTGCCCACATGGGTGGAAACCATGTGATGGGTTTCAGGAGCTGAATGTAGTCAGCTAATGACGAGCGTGACGTGGCCCCCGAATTAATCGCCGTAGAATTGCTCATCACAGCATGGTGTAC
>JAQXEB010000015.1 GCA_029251065.1 Luminiphilus sp. | reverse complement strand
ACATCAGACAACGCCGGCATCGCTTCACGACCGCACTCAATCACGGCCTGCAACACACGCTCGGCATCCGTACTGGGAGCGAAACACTGAACATTCCAACCGTTTAGTAAAAATCGTGCCGCCCACCCAGAGCCAATAACACCACCGCCAATAATCGCTGCAGTGGGCATTAAACAGGGTCTCGCTTCACTAAGTTAAGCTCCGCGCGCACCTCGGCAGGTGTCATTACTTCCACCCCCATCGCCGTGATAATACCCACCGCCTTGTCGACCAGCTCTGCGTTAGACGCAAGACGGCCACGCTCAAGCCACAGGTTATCTTCCAAGCCCACTCGGACATTACCGCCAGACAGCACCGCTGCTGCAACATAGGACATTTGATTTTTCCCGATACTGAACGCTGAATGCACCCAGTTGCTCGGCACGTTATTCACCATCGCCATAAACGTATTTAAGTCATCGGGCGCACCCCATGGCACACCCATGCACAGCTGGACCATGACGGGGTCGCGGATAATGCCCTCTTGAACCAACTGCTTAGCAAACCACAAATGGCCGGTGTCAAACGCTTCGATTTCAATCTGAATCCCCAAGTCGGTCATGCGCTGCGCCATGTCGCGCAGCATCCCGGGGGTGTTGGTCATGACATAGTCGGCCTCCGCAAAGTTCATGGTGCCGCAGTCAAGCGTCGCAATTTCAGGTCGACAAGCTTCCAGATGAGCCACTCGCTCTTCACCGGACACCATGTCCGTTCCCGCAGCTTGCAAAGGGAGCGGCGCATCGGGCGGGCCGAACACCAAATCACCACCCATTCCGGCGGTAAGATTGACCACCACGTCGGTGTCACTGGCTCGAATACGTTCCACGACGTCACGGTAAAGATGAACATCGCGCACAGGCGCACCCGTCTCGGGGTCTCGCACGTGACAATGAACCACCGCAGCCCCCGCCTTTGCCGCAGCAATGGCGTCGTTGGCGATTTGCTCCGGACTGCGAGGCACCTTATCACTGCGGTCCTGCGTACTACCCGACCCGGTAAGAGCCGCGGTGATGAATACTTTTTTGCGGGTGGCTAATGGCATGTTCGCATCCCTTATTGGTTATGGTTTGTCATCTGTGTAACCCGGCCGCTCGGTTTAAGGCGCGGCCTCGCGACAAAATTTCATCTCGGTCAATGTAAACACCTTGCAAGTGTCGCTTACCAGACCCCGTAAACGCATCGCGCCCGTGGAGTATGCGTCGGTTATCAAAACACATGATGTCGCCCGCGGTCAGTCGAAACTTAAGTTCAAACTCAGGTTTGTCCGCTAATCGATGGAAGAGCCGCAGCGCGTCGTAAGACCGACCGATATCCTCAGTGGCCATGGCGGGGAAGGCGCGCACCGGATAAAACGCTCGGAGTGTCGGTACATCGCTACCCGGTAAATAATCGATAATCGGCGCAGACCACCGGTGATCGATACCCGGTCCTCGGTTAAAAAATATCCAGTGTCGGGTGTAAAGAAGCTCGAACGCCTCGGGATGGTCACGCTCCAGCGCTTCTACCAGCGCCGCACCATCAGTCAAGGTTGACTCACCGCCCTCGGCCTCGTTCACCAAGCAATGTAAAAACTGAAAGCCGGGCGGAATTTCGCGGGTAGGAAGGTCCGAGTGCGGCCCTAATCGAAGCCCCGTATTCGCTGTCGAATTCGTCTTCGCATCGCCAGCAAGCGCCACGTCAGCGAGAACGTCCCATAGTGCTCCAAAGTTACTGTCGCGAACGGGACCGATGCGCTGAGCAAGCTCGAGTAAATAGCCCTCACGTGTGGGTGAGTTCTCCAGCACACACGCACCGTGAGTCACTAGATGGTTGAGCAAGGATAAAATGGCGTCATCATCCTCAAGCGCTGCGCTCCCATTAACGCGGGGCACCTGCCCAATAGATTCGGACGTCCAGGCCCTCGCGTCGGGCAACCAGCTGTTGGGTCGGTGCTGATTGTCGGCCACATGGTATAACCAACCCGCGTGGTAGACCGATCGTTGCGCGTCATCAGCCCACTCGACTATTAAATCTCCGGCATCGTCCACAACCGCCGACGACACGATCATGTCATCGGTCAGGTGCGCGGGGTCTAAGAGGCCCTCGCGCGTGGCGATGTCTATGCCCCCCTGGCCCACCGAATTCTCTCTCAGCCAATAACGGTGGCAGGCAAGCGTCGTGTCGTCCGGCCACCGAAGGTGAACAAAGTCGCCTTCGCAGAGGGCAGATGACAGCGGATTAGCGTCGTAGTGGTAAAAGTCGGGCGCACGGGCCTCTGACACTGGCTTATTCATGAGCGATCGCCTCCTGCGGCGACGGTCGTCACACCGATTCGTGTGATCGTCGTTATTATTAGTTTTTATCAACGTCACTTTGCGACTGTGACTGACCCAAACCTAATGCAAGCGCGCTTTGTCGTAAAATTTTTCCAACAGCGACTTTGGCATATTCATTACGACTCAAATAAACACACGAAATCGTGCGGTCAGCCAGCGCCTCCGCCGACAACTCAGAATTATTTACACCCAAGTGACTGAGTGACTCACCGCAAAAACAAATGCTCGAGACGGGCGACCACCACTGCGCCGTTAAACTCACTATGGACGGTACCCAGCCTTATTTCTCGGTCTCAATAACTGGCGGTTATAGCCGCAACGCAAACGTGCAAGGACACGTCACGAAAGTCACCTGTTGAGTGGCATTTCAAAAAAATGATTTGCACTCAAAGGGGGTGAAAATTCACAGGATCGAAAGAGCGCAAAATTCACTTATTCCAACACTTGCGCGGCCTTAATAAATATCGACAATGCGGTGTCCGAAATTCATCTTGGCTGCGCGAACATGAGCTGCGTCCGATCCGTTTTCTCTCTGCTTTTGACCACAGCGTTTTTGCTGACGGGTCACGGCATACACATGACCTTTTTGCCGCTCATGGCCAGTGATATTGGTCTGTCTCAGACAGTGATTGGGTTCTCTGGATCCGCGTATTTCGCGGGCTTTATTTCGGGCGCCATGGTGACGCCACATATCATTGCGAAAGTTGGGCATATCCGAAGCTTTACCACGTTGATGGCCGTGTTCCTGTGCTGTTTCCAGGTTCTCCCCCTGACGGATAACGGCTGGGTCTGGATTTTTATCCGCTTTGTACTCGGTGCCGTCATGTGCGGCGCCTACACGGTGGTGGAAAGCTGGATCTCAGATCAAGCCGATGCCCGCTCTCACGGTCGGGTACTCAGCATTTACACGGTCATCGTGCTTGCGGCGATGGCGCTGGGACAAGGGATCTTGGGGCTGACCTACGGACAAGCGACCCAGGTCTTTGCTGTTATCTCAATTCTCATTGGCTGCGCCATTATTCCAGTCAGTCTGACAAGCTCGTTAGCCCCTGCCCCCGTTCCCGCGACACGCATTGACTTTTCAAAGCTCTACCGACGTTCCCACACTGCCTTTGCAGGGGCGCTGGGCTCAGGGTTAATTATCGGCACGTTTTGGACACTGGGTGCCGTTCACGTCGTCAGCGTCACCGGCAACGCAGACTTTGCGCCCACCTTTGTGGCCGTCAGTATTTTAGGCGGCGCGCTTGTCCAGTATCCGATTGGCATTGCCTCTGATCGGATCGACCGGCGTCACGTCCTCGCTTTTTTGTGCGCAATGACGAGCCTGTCCGCCTTCTATCTTTCGACCGCCGTCAGCACGACCTCGCTGCTCATAGGCGCCGCCGCATTTGGTGCCGCAAGCAATTCGCTTTACGCAGTGTCACTGGCGAAAGCCGCAGATAACTCCCCGCGTGACGAGTTCGTGATGCTGGGCTCTTCGGTTTTACTGCTGAACGCGGTGGGAGCGGCCATCGGTTCTTTCGTATTCGGTTGGGCAATCCGGGCAGCGGAGGCTGATATTTTGTTTACCTTGATCGCGGTAACC
>JAQXEB010000014.1 GCA_029251065.1 Luminiphilus sp. | reverse complement strand
GTACCTGTGGGTGGTGACGCCCCAATCAGCGTTCAAAGTATGACGAATACGGAGACCTGCGATGTCAGCGCGACCGTTGCTCAAATTGAGGCGATTGCGGATGCTGGCGCTGATATTGTGAGAGTTTCGGTGCCGAGTATGGATGCCGCTGAGGCATTTAAAGAAATCAGAAAAGCCTCCCCCGTGCCGTTGGTGGCAGACATTCACTTTGACCACAAAATTGCGCTAAAAGTGGCTGAGTATGGTGTCGACTGTTTAAGGATTAACCCGGGTAACATCGGTAAAGAGCAAAAGGTGCGTGAAGTCATTGCTGCCTGCAAAGACAAGGGTATTCCCATTCGTATTGGCGTCAACGCGGGCTCGCTCGGTAAAGAGTTGATGCGTAAGTATCCCGAGCCAACGGCTGAGGCCTTGATTGAGTCTGCGCTGAAAAATGTGGATATCTTGGAGCGACACAACTTTCCCGATTTCAAAGTCAGTGTTAAAGCTTCTGACGTGTTCATGGCCGTCGCTGCCTACCGAGGACTGGCGCAACAAATAGATCAACCACTCCACCTTGGAATTACGGAGGCAGGGGCGCTGAGGGGCGGTACCGTCAAGTCTGCCGTGGGTCTTGGTATGTTACTGATGGACGGCATTGGCGATACGCTGCGTGTGTCCTTAGCCGCTGATCCGGTGGAAGAAGTCAAAGTGGGCTTTGAGATTCTCAAGAGCTTAAAAATAAGAGCAAATGGTATTAATTTTGTCGCATGTCCTAGCTGCTCACGGCAAAACTTCGATGTTATAGGTACAATGAACGAGCTCGAACGGCGCCTTGATGACATTCGAACGCCCATGGATGTTGCAGTCATTGGTTGTATCGTTAATGGGCCGGGTGAAGCCAAGGAGGCCGATGTGGGTCTCACAGGTGCCACACCCAGTAATTTGATTTACCTCGACGGGGAGCCTGATCACAAAATCAGCAACACCAATTTTGTTGATCATTTGGAATCCGTTATCCGCAAGCGTGCTGAGAATCTGGAAGCCCAGCGTGCCCGAGAAGAAGCGGACATTATTTCCAGCAGTCACTAGGACGCACAGTTAATGAGTCAGTACCGCGCTGTTCGGGGAATGGTTGATGTTCTTCCCGATGAAACTCCGTTGTGGCAGATGCTTGAGCAAACTGCGCGCGATGTGATTGGCGCGCACGGCTATTCGGAAATTCGAACACCGCTGGTTGAAAGAACGGATCTTTTTGCGCGATCCATTGGCGAAGTGACCGATATTGTTGAAAAAGAAATGTACTCCTTTGCGGACCGTAATGATGAGGGCCTATCTCTGCGTCCCGAGGGCACGGCAAGTACTGTTCGAGCCATGGTGCAGCATAATTTAATCCAGTCCGCCCAACGGGTTTGGTACATGGGTCCGATGTTCCGCTACGAGCGGCCACAGAAGGGCCGCCAGCGTCAGTTTCACCAGCTCGGTGTCGAGGCGTTTGGTGTGCCGACGCCTGATCAAGACGCCGAGCTGTTGTTGCTCTGCCGTCAATGGTGGCGAAGACTCGGTATTGACGATGTTGTGACTTTGGAACTCAACACCATCGGCAGTGCCGAATCTCGGCACGCTTACAAGCAGGCGCTGACTGCGTATCTGCGTCAGCACGTCGAGTCGCTGGACGAGGACAGTCAGCGTCGACTCGCGACTAATCCGTTGCGTATTTTGGACAGTAAATCCGCCGCCACGCAAAACGTCGTCGCCGGCGCGCCCGCAATGGCGAGGTTCCTTGATGACGAATCGAAGGCGCATCACGACCAGTTGTGCGAACTACTGGGGCAGGCCGGCCTGTCTTTTGTTGCTAATCCAAACCTTGTGCGCGGCCTCGATTACTACAACAAGACCGTTTTTGAGTGGACCACTGACCGACTCGGTGCGCAGGCGACAGTTTGTGGCGGTGGACGGTACGACGGTATGGTCGGTCAATTTGGCGGTAAGGCGACGCCGGCGGCGGGATTCGCCGCGGGACTGGAGCGTCTTGTGATGCTGTTGCAAAGCCTCGAGGTTGATGCATTAGACCACCCGGATTTGTACGTCATCAGCGCTGATTCAAATGCACTTAGCCAAGCCATGCTCGAGGCGGATAGAATACGCACTGAATTTCCGGGTTTGCGTGTTGTCCAACACCTCGGCGGGGCCAGTCTTAAGAGTCAATTTAAGCGCGCGGACAAGAGTGGCGCCTCCTGGGCCATGGTTTATGGTCCAGATGAACTGGCGCAAGGGACAGTGACAGTGAAGCCCCTGCGAACAAACGAAGAACAGACGAGCCTCGACAGAGGTGCATTGAATGATTTTTTACACCGGTTAGAACGACTGGCGAGCGATATTGAGGAGTAGGGAGTGGCTGATCACCTTCAAGAGGAAGAGCAGTTAGATGCGATTAAGCAGTGGTGGGACGAAAATCGTGTCTCAGTAATTGCGGCCGTGGTGCTGACAATCGGTGGATCGTTTGGGTGGTCTCAGTATCAAGACCATGCGGTGAGCACAGCAGATGCTGCTGCAAATGCTTACGATGAGGTACTTCAGTTAAAGCTTTCTGGCGAGTCCGCGGAACAACTCGCGACGATGAGCCGCGGTCTGCGCGAGCGTCACGCTGGTGGCGCGTTTGCTGACTTTGCGTCGCTTCAGGTGGCCTCTGCGGCTGTTGAGGCTGGAGATCTTGCACTGGCAGAGCGTGAGCTTGAGTCGGTGATGGGCAGTGTCGATCTTGAGACTACGGTCGGGCAACTGGCCCAGCTAAGACTTGCTCGAGTGCTCGCTGCAAATGGTAACGAGCCTCGTGCGCTTGCTATTTTAGAGTTAGGTAGCGATTCATTCCCAGCCAGTTATGCACAAGCGCTGGGGGACGTTCATCTCGCGGCAGGTCGACAGGCACAGGCGCTGGAGGCTTATCGCACAGCGCAAACAGCGTCGCTATCACTGGGTGGTCAATTGGGCCTCGTTGACCTCAAGGTCAGTGGCTTAGCGCTGAGAGAAACTAACGAGTCTCCTGAGGACAATCAGTAATGAAGTTATGGCGTCCGCTGATTATCAGCGTCTCAGTGGTCACGCTCAGTGGCTGTAATACCCTTCAGGGTTGGTTCAACACTGATGACAGTGAGGACCTGACTGCCCCGGTTGAGCTCGAGCGAATTGATGCGACGGTGAAACTCAATAAGCAGTGGTCAACCAGTATTGGAGACGGACAAGGCAATGGGTTTTATAGAATAACGCCCATACTTGAGAACGGTGTCATTTACGCCGCGTCTAGCGATGGTGAAGTTGCGGCGATTGATGCGATAGACGGTAGTCGTCTATGGCGCGTTGAGTTGGAACGGCCGCTGTCCGGCGGCGTGGGTTACCACAACGACAGTGTGTATCTCGGCGGCGCTGACGGCTCTGTACTGCAACTCTCGGCAGGAGATGGGCAAGTTTTGTGGGAAGCGGCCGTGTCCGGCGAAGTTCTCGCCGCCCCCGCAGTCTCAGACGACTGGGTCATTGTTCAGACTTACGACGGTAAACTTTTGGGCTTTGAGGCCGGTGCTGACGAGCCGACGTGGACCTTTACGAGCGACGTTCCGGTGCTGACGTTGCGAGGGACTTCAACACCCATTTTACTGGGTAATAACGCGATTGCTGGATTTGGCGACGGTAAAGTTATTGCCGTCGATGTGGATTCAGGTAACGTCAGCTGGGAGTCTCGGATTGGTGTTCCACAAGGCAGTTCTGAGATTGATCGAATCGTCGATATCGACGGCACGATCACTCAGCAAGGCGTTGAGTTGTTCGTGTCGAGTTATCAAGGACGTGTTGCGGCCTTGGATACGCGCACCGGACGAAAACTATGGCAGCAGAACGTGTCCTCGGTCACCGGGACGCACGTGGGCTTCGGCAATGTGTATGTGACCGACGTGGACGGGACTGTCAGCGCATTTCTGCGCAATGGTCAGGGCGTACGCTGGCAAAATATTGAATTGGGTTATCGTGAACTGTCCAGACCGACCCCCATCAATAGTTACGTCGCTACCGTCGACTACGAGGGCTACCTTCACTTACTGTCGCAAGTCGACGGTACTATTGCCGGTCGAACTAAAGTCGGTGGAAGTGCGGCTCGGGCAGACATGATCTCTGACCGCGGTCGCCTATACGTCTATACCGACAGCGGCCAACTCCTCGCCTTTGAGTTAGAGGTTCTGGACTAAGCCAATGCTACCCGTCATTGCGTTGGTTGGGCGCCCTAATGTGGGCAAATCAACGCTCTTTAATCAACTCACGAAGTCTCGTGATGCACTTGTCGCGAATCTTTCGGGCCTAACGCGTGATCGTCAGTACGGTGAAGGTCGCTGTGATGAGCAGCGTTTCATTGTGATCGATACCGGCGGTATCACCGGCGAAGAAGCGGGTATAGACGCTGCGATGGCAGCGCAATCATTGGCGGCTATTGACGAGGCCGATATCGTTTTGTTGCTGGTCGATGGTCGCGCAGGACTGCAAGTGGGTGACCAAGCGCTCGTTCGTTTGCTGCGCAACCGCAGCAAGCCCTTCGAACTGGTGGTGAATAAAATTGACGGGGTGGGAGAGGACGTAGCAGCGGCGGACTTCCACGGGCTGGGCGTCAGTGGTTTGCATACGATTGCAGCGACACATAACCGTGGTGTGCGTGCAATGATTGCTGAGGTTATGGAGCCTTTTGGCGAGACTCACAGCGAGACTGATGACCTGGGTGGGGGTATTCGAGTTGCGGTTGTCGGTCGTCCAAATGTTGGTAAATCAACGCTGGTAAACAGGCTTTTAGGGGAAGATCGCGTTGTGGTCTTCGATGAGCCCGGCACCACTCGTGACAGTGTTTTCATTGAATATGAGCGGCACGGGCACGCCTATACCTTGATCGATACTGCAGGCGTTAGACGTCGAAAGAACGTCAAAGAAACCGTCGAAAAGTTTTCGATTGTTAAAACGTTGAAAGCCATTGATCAAGCCAATGTTGTCATCTTACTGATGGACTCTCGCGAGGGCGTTGTCGAGCAGGACCTTCATTTACTGGGGCAGTGCATCGAAGCAGGTCGAGGCCTTGTTGTTGCACTTAACAAATGGGATGGCATGGAGGCTGATGAACGTGAGCGTGTCAAAGTCGAGCTTCAGCGACGCTTGATTTTTGTGGATTACGCCGACATTCATTTTATTTCTGCGCTGCACGGGACCGGCGTGGGGCATTTGTACGATTCTATTCATGGCGCCTACGAGTCGGCCACGCGCAAGCTGACAACGCCAAGGTTGACGAAATTACTTGAGGATGTTGTCGGAACCCATCCGCCGCCTATGGTTGGCGGTCGTCGCGTGAAGCTTCGATACGCGCACATGGGAGGGCATAATCCGCCAAGAATCGTCATACACGGGAACTCGACTGACAAGTTACCGCAAAGTTATGTGCGGTACTTGGAGAACGCATTTCGCCGAGAGCTTGACCTTACTGGAACGCCCATTCGGATTGAATTGAGAACGGGAGAAAATCCATACGCAGGACGAAAGAACAAACTGAGTGAACGTCAGGTTCAGCGTCGAAAACGGCTCGTATCGCACATCAAGAAAGCGGACAAGAAGAAGAAAAACAAAAAGACGCAGTAACGTCAGAACAGTCCAAATCTCCGCACATGTATTTGTCTAAATTATGAGCGAGATATAAGCCATTTATTTCACAAATAAACATAACTCCCACATAGTGTGCACTCTAAATCTGACATTACGTGACGTCGGGGTGTGTTGTGAGTAATT
>JAQXEB010000013.1 GCA_029251065.1 Luminiphilus sp. | reverse complement strand
GTGCCGTCCTTGAGACTACCGCACTCGATGAACTATTGCCCGACTGGCGCTCAATGAGTGCACCGCTCAATACCGCTGTGACAGAAGACGTATTTTACTACTACACGTCAGGTAAGTCGGCGGCAAAAATTCCTAATTTGTTGTTGCCCCCTCCGGTTCACAACCATGGGAACTACATAGTCTCGATGGGCAACGTCTGTCGTTGGCTTGCAGAGCAGGCGGAAAATAATGGCGTTGAGGTGTACCCGGGCTTCGCTGCCTCCGAAGTGCTGTTTAACGACGACGGTTCAGTAAAAGGGATCGCAACGGGTGACATGGGCATTAGCGCCACGGGAGAACAAAAAGACTCTTTCATGCCCGGAATGGAGCTGCATGCTAAGTACACCCTGTTTGCTGAGGGTTGTCGTGGACATTTGGGAAAGGAGCTCATCGCACACTTTGGCCTTGATGAAGGCAAAGACCCGCAACATTATGGAATCGGTATCAAAGAGGTTTGGCAGATTAAACCTGAGCTGCATGAGGAAGGTAAAGTCATTCACGGTCTGGGTTGGCCATTGTCCGAGAGCGGCTCTTCGGGTGGTGCATTTATGTACCATGCGGAAAATAATGAGGTGTATCTGGGATTAATCACGGACCTTAACTACTCAAATCCACATTTGAGTCCTTTTGAGGAGTTTCAGCGCTGGAAAACACACCCTAAAACGGCCCACTACTTAGAGGGAGCGACCCGACTGGCTTATGGCGCCCGAGCGCTGGCCAAAGGCGGCCAAAACTCGCTGCCCAAGCTCAACTTCCCAGGTGGACTCATTATTGGCTGCGATGCGGGGACGCTGAATGCGGTCAAGATTAAAGGCAATCATACGGCCATGAAGAGTGGTATGTTGGCTGCCGAAGAGGTCGCTGCCGCGTTAATGGCTGAGACGCCTCAGGTTAATTTGGAAAACTTTAATGCACGGGTCGACGCATCCTGGCTTGGGAAGGAGTTAAAGTCGAGCCGTAATTTCGCCGGATACATGCACACCTTTGGTGCTCTACTGGGCTCAGCTGCGGTGTGGTTCGATCAAACGATTATGCGCGGTAACATGCCGTTCACGCTTCGAGACAAGACACCTGATCACGCGTGTCTGAAACCCGCTGCTTCGTCAAAAAAGCTTGACTACCCCAAACCTGACAATGTGCTGACGTTCGACAGGTTGTCGTCTGTGTTCCTCTCCAACACAAACCACGAGGAAGACCAGCCTTGTCACCTTAAGCTACTGGATTCGTCGATCCCCATTCAGGTCAATCTTCCCATGTACGATGAACCGGCACAGCGGTACTGCCCAGCTGGCGTTTATGAGGTTGTGACTGATGGCGATGAGCCGCGCTTCCAAATCAACGCTCAGAATTGCGTCCACTGTAAGACATGTGACATCAAAGACCCCTCACAGAATATTAAATGGGTAACGCCGGAGGGATTGGGCGGGCCGACCTACCCCAATATGTAAAAAAAGCCTACTCCCTGCTTTCTAAGTCTTGCTAGAGCAGGGAATAGCGCTCGCCACCGCTCACAATACAGCCGGTATCATCTGCCATCTCGACCAGCCGGTACCACGCGGCGCGTGTGAACAAGGCGGTCAATCCGTGTGGCAGGCAAACAAAGGCGGCTCCTGCCGCTCTGGCTTCAGAATGGAGCCCAGTCTCCGGGCTCAATTTAAAAATGCCACCGGTATTGAGGACGAGCCCTAGCGACTCCTCCCCTGTCTCTGAGTCGTGGAGCTGGCTTGCATCGACGACCATCAGGGGGTGCAACGCAACATTGACCTCGACCTTCTCCACGGGTGTGACGAGGTAGAAGGCGCCGTCACTCTCTTTACGAAGCAGTCCTGCAAACAAGGAAACAAGCTCTGAGCGTTTAATTTCAGAGCCCTCATGGAACCATCGACCGTCTCGGTCGATCGCCATATCCAGCTGCCCGCAGTGTTCTGGGGCCCATGTCTCTAGGGGGTAAGGCACACGTCCGTTAACACTTCCAATGAAGTCGGAATTGCCGCCTAGGTTTGTCTCAGTGACTCCAGCACTTCGAATCAGCCTCGCGAATGCGTCATCTGCCACCCCATCGCTCTCCGGGTTAGCGTGTGACTACGTCGCCACGTCGTCGAAGGTCCGCAGTAAACTCCTGCAGTATTAGCGACGTCTGGACTTGCGACACTTCTTGAAGCAACGATGCGCGCTCTGCACCGATAATGGTATCCGCCCTACCGGGCTGCGCACGTGCAAGCTGCACTAGGGCATAATTCTCAGCGTCCAGCTGAACCGTATCGACGGTTTCCGTATCGTCGACACGCTTGGCAAACGCAGCCTGCAAAACACTCGCAGGTAAAATTACGTTCTGCCTTGTCGCTCCCAGCTCTACGCGCCATTCAAAGTTTTTGGCCGCCGCCAACGACTCCAATGTCGCACCGCTCGCCATTTGCTCGTCAATCTCCGCGACAAGCACGGACATCGCCGTCTCTCGCGCGTTATCAGCGAGCTGCGAAACAATGCTTTGACGTACCTCGATGAGCGGGCGAGTGCCCTCTGGGAGCCGCTCGAGCAACGACAGCACTATAAACCGGCTACCGGAGAGCTCAACCACCTCACTATTGTTACCGTCTAATAGCACGTCGTCGCTGAACGCCGCTTGGCGAAGACTTGATTCAGTAAAGGCACCCTGCCCCGTGTCCCGAGAAAAAGGAGCTGAAGTCTCGACCGTGACACCCAGGGCGCGAGCGGCACTCTCAAGGCCCTCTGAGGTAAACACTGCATCTCTTAATTGATCGACTGCGATCAACAAATCTTGCTGAGCTTGGGCAGTCTGAAGACTGTCTGCGATCTCTGCGCGTAAGACCTCATCGGCCACTTGCTCAGCAGCCGTTTTTCCTTTGAGCAAAATAAAGTGCGTCCCCGCATCGGTGACCACTCCCGGCGAAATAGTGCCAACCGACAATTGTTTAATCGCTAATTCCATCTCATCCGGAAACACGCTGCCATCGGTGTATCCCAAATCACCACCGATTGAGGCGGATCCAATATCATCCGAATTCTCTTGTGCGACGAGCCTAAAGTCTTCACCGGAATCAAGCCGCGCACCCACAGCCGCTACGCGCCCCGCATAGTCCACGTCACTTTCTTCGTCTGCTTGTGTGATCAAAATATGGGCGACTTCGGACTCTGCTTTTGTTTCAAAATCGGCAAGTGCGGAAGCTAGCTGTGCATCCACCTCGGCTTGATCTACCGGAGTGTTGTACTGATCAAGATTCAGCTCAATGTATGCGACGCGAAGACGCTCAGGCTGGGAGAAAGACATAGCATTCTGGTCGTAATAGCGTTCAATGGCTTCTTCAGTGACGTCATCAGCCGACTCGAAAAAAGACTCGGGGACAACGAGATATCGAACGTCGCGACGCTCCGCAATGACATTGAACGCAGCTTCAGCTTCAACTGTCGTCAGGAATGAGGCCGACGAAACCACGGACTCAAGCTTCAGTAGCTGGTCGGACCGCTCTTGATCGGCTCTGTAAAGTGCATTGCTCAGCCCATTAGAGCGCAGAATATCGCGGTAATAATCTGCGGAAAATGCACCATCAATCTGAAAGTTAGGGTTCTCAGTAATCGCTCTACCCACCGCCGAAGAGGAGGCTGTAACACCAAGAGTCTCTGCATAATTCTCAAGTAGCGCGCGTTCAACCAGCCCGTTCAATGCGCCGGGCCGCAACAAATCATCCGAGAGTACACTGGGATCGATTTGATCTCCGTACACTTCGGTGAGCTGGCGTCGCTGCCCCTCGATGGCCATTTGGAGCTCTCTTTCCGAGATCTCCTCTCCGTTGACCGTTGCCACGCCGGATTGGGTCCCGCCAAATGTCAGTGTTTCAGCCCCTGTCAGCACAAAAGACAACACAATTAAGCCAATAGGGATTAAGACCCAAGGGCTTCGAACACCCTCTCGCATGTTCTGCAGCATTACATTTACCTTGTCGTTAACGAAAAATCAGATCTGCATAAAAAAAAGGCGCACTAGGCGCCTCTTTTTTTGCTCGGCACTCGCCGAAAATTTACTACATTAAGAGTTGCAAGCGTCTTTCAATGCTTTGCCTGCTTTGAAGCCGGGCGTATTTGACGCTGCAATCTTAATCGTTTCACCGGTGCGCGGATTGCGACCGTCACGAGCTGCACGTGGCTTCACAGAAAACGTTCCAAAGCCGACAAGAGAAACACTAC
>JAQXEB010000012.1 GCA_029251065.1 Luminiphilus sp. | reverse complement strand
GTGCCGTTGGGCAGACGAATCGTCATGTCCTCAAGGCTTGAAAGGAAGCGTCGGTCTTCCTGAGGGAAACGCACCATCACTCTGACGTCGTCTCGGCCCCGCTGAACACGCTGCGCCTCTCGCCCATAGAACGCGTCGCGAACTTGATTGCCTAAATCGGCTTGCGTCAGTCCAAGCGCCTCTGCACTGGGTAGAATTTCAAGCGTAAGCTCCCGTTTTCCGGAACGATAACTATTACTCAGGTCATAGATACCGTCATACCCGGCGAGAATATCGGTCAGTATTGCCGCGGCTTGGCCTAATTGTTCGATGTCTCGACCTCGTAGTTCCAGGTCAATGTCTGCGCCCAGTGAGACGGCATTCGCAGAGAAACTCAGCTCCACCACATCGGGTAGTTGAGGGGTTAGATCGCGCCACAAATTAACGACTTCGAGCGGCGTCATACCCCCGCGCTCTCGATAGGGCACAAGGTTTAATGACACCTCCGCCACGTGAGAGCCGGTCTCGCCTATCATGACCAGCGCGCCTTGAGTAATACTCACGCCGACTGATGAAAGCTCATTTTTGAAGGCGGAGCTGCCGTCACTGCGCGCCGCATCGACGATGCGCCGGGTTTCTTGAGCTGACGCTTGAATCTGATCGACGACCGCTTGTGTGCCGGCCAGTGGGTAACCTTCAGGCATCACAACACGAGCGACGACATTGTTACCTGAGACTGCTGGGAAAAACTGGAATACGATTCGCCCACTGGCGATTGTGCCGGCCATGATAATCATGATGGCGACTGCCACCGAGAGGGTTGTATAACGACGATCAACCCCCCACTCAATCCAACGCCGGTAATGGTGCGTGGCAAAATACTCAAGTGACCCTGCAATTTTATCTTGGAACGTTTCCCACCGTTGTCCAAAACCCGATTGCCTGCGCTTTTGACTGCGGTGGGCCAGGTGTGACGGGAGGATCAGCTGTGACTCGACAATGCTAAAAATGAGGCAGAGGACGACGGTGCCACCAATGGAGATAAAGAACTGTCCTAGGTTACTGTCGACACTTAACAAGGGCATGAAGGCTGCAATGGTTGTGAGGACTCCGAAGAAGACCGGTACAGCGACTTCGCTGGTGCCAACGATCGCTGCTGAGCGGGCGTCTAGACCCTCTTGTTCCTTGGTGTAGATACGTTCACCGACGACGATGGCGTCATCGACCACAACGCCCAATGACAGTAAGAGCCCCATCAGTGAGAGGGTGCTAATGCTCAGGTCGCTTGCAGGGAAAAATGCGATGGCACCAAAAATCGCGACCGGTATCCCGGCGCTGACCCACAGGGCAAGGCGAACCCGCAGGAAAAGCGAAAGACTGATGATGACAAGGAGGAGACCGCCCAGCGCATTATTGATCATCGTGCCCAGTCGACCGATCAACTCGTCAGCTTCGTTATTCCAAACGGTAAAGTGAATGCCTTCGGGGAGCTCTTTTTCCTTCATCGCGACGTAGGCCATTACCGCATCAGAAATTTTGATGGTGTCGTCACTGCCGATGCGAAAAATCTGAATCATCATGGCCTGTTCACCATTGAACTCAGCGTACTGATCAACGTCCTCGAAACCGTCAACAATATGTGCAATATCTCTGAGCAGGAGCCGAGCGCCGCCGGATTCTCGAGCAACGACGATATCCTCGAGTTCCTGACCACTGTAGCGTTGCCCCGTGCTCCGAAGCCGTATCTCTCCTGCCTCGGCCTTTACCGACCCTCCCGGAATATCGACGCTCGACGAACGGATGGCTTGTGCAACCTGCGCGAGCGTCAGTTGATGACGTCTTAGCATTTCCTCGGAGATTTCCACCGAGATTTCATCCGCTCGCTCATAGAGCGTTTCGATAAGGCTGACTTCGGGCAGCTCCAAAAGATCGGCTCGGATCGATTCGGTAATGTTTTTTAACGATCGCTCATCGGTGTCGCCATGAACGGCAATTTGGGTGACCATTGAGCGCATAGTCACCTGCGAAACGATGGGCCTTTCTGTATTCGATGGAAAGGTGGAGATGGCGTTAACTTGCGCTTTTATGTCGTCGAGTGCTTTGGCCTTATCCGCATCCATATCGAGCTCAATGGCGACACTGCACCGACCTTCTGCGGCCGTCGTTTTGACTTTAACAATATTCTCAATGCCGTCTACGGACTCTTCAATACGGACACAAACACCGGTTTCGACTTCGGCAGGCGCCGCACCCAAGTAAGGCACAGTGACGGTGACTACTGGCGCCTCCACATTGGGAAATTCTTCCTTACGCACGTCTTTAAGTGCCAAGAGGCCAGACGCAATAAGAATAAACATGAGTAAGTTCGCGGCGATCGGGTTATCGACGAACCATGCGATGAGTTTAGGCACTAATGACGAGCCTCATTGTATGACTTGCACGGGCATGCCCTCGACGACGAATTGCAGCGCAGAGATGCTGATTCTCTCGCCAGTATTGAGACCCCCTGATATCAGGGCGTGAGCCTCAGAAAGCCTGAAAATCTGGACTTCACGAAACTGCAGGCGATTATTTTCATCGATCACCATGACGTTGTTTCCCGATCTGAGCGCGGTTCGAGGAATAGAAACGAGGTCATCCACGGTACGTCCTTGGATCATTGCGTTAACAAACAGTCCTACGGGCAGCCGCACGCCGTTCTCGTTAGTGCTTTGCGAGACCTCGGCAATGACGTAAAGAAAGCGACTTGCCGTCGAAATATCGCCCTCACTCCGCAGCAATTGAGCGGCCCAAGACTGTTGGCGTCCACCGAAGTTAGCCGTCAGTGTGACCGGTATAGGATCGGCTGACGCAATACCCGTGTTGGCAAACTCCGGGTCGAGGTAGGCCAATTGCGCATCCGCCAGCGGCAGACGGACTTCGAGTCGCTCTGTGTCGTACAGCGTGGCAACAGCCCGGCCTTTTTGAAGAAATTGACCCACATCCACCGCCTCATCACGAACCCGACCGCTAAAGGGCGCCTTTAGAACGGTTCTCTCGAGGTCGATCTGAGCGCGCGATACGCGCGCTGCCGCATCTGCCTCGGCCGATTGTGCCACTAAAAAAGCACGCTCTATGGCTTGTAGCTGCGCGAGACTCGCTAACTCTTTTGCATACAATGCACGCACGCGCACTTGTTCTTCTATTGCGAAGTTGAGTTCGGCAGTCGCGCGAGCAAGACTTGAACGAGCGCGCAATAAGGCAATTTCGTAGTCACGTGGATCGACGGTGATCAAGGTATCACCAGCAGTAAACTCGCCGCCGGTTAGCAAGCTTGACGCAACCGAAATAACTTCCCCCGCAACTTGCGTTACCAGTTCCATTTCAACGCGGGGTTGAACGTTGCCCTCCGACGTGACGCTGAGCGCCAGTGTTTGCGGCGT
>JAQXEB010000011.1 GCA_029251065.1 Luminiphilus sp. | reverse complement strand
GTCGCGCCCTCCGGTGAAGGCGCCGTTCGCTGCATGCAACAGGCCATGGCAACGGTTGATGGCGACATTGATTACATCAATGCTCACGGGACCAGCACACCCGCCGGTGACATACAGGAGCTGAGGGCTGTTCGTGAAGTCTTTGGTAATACGACGCCTGCAATTGCGTCGACTAAATCACTGTCGGGCCACTCTCTGGGTGCGGCAGGCGTTCAGGAAGCTATTTATTCGCTGTTAATGCTGCAAAACAACTTTATTGCCGCATCCGCTAATGTCGATAACTTAGACGAGGGTGCGGAGGGCATGGACGTGGTTCGCGAAGCGCGCGATGGCGTTCACCTCAATCGAGTCATGTCCAACAGCTTTGGTTTTGGTGGGACTAATGCAACGCTGGTGTTCCAGCGCTTTGATCACGCGTCATCAGCCTAGCCCTCGAAAGCCTGTCCCATCGTTAAATCTGGCCCTTTAGCACCTTCGAGAAATTACAGGGGCGATGTTCTGCGTCCAACTGATCCTTGATGACACCGTTCCAGGCCGTCTTGCACGCACCCGTCGATCCCGGCATGCAAAATACGGCGGTTCGATTGGCCAGCCCCGCAATCGCCCGCGATTGAACGGTTGATGAGCCTATTTCTTGCAAACTGAGCGCACGAAACACTTCACCAAAACCTTCGATCGTCTTATCAAACAACGGCAACACGGCCTCAGGCGTCGAATCTCGTCCCGAAAATCCCGTTCCACCCGTCACTAAAACCGCGTGCACAGTCGCGTCAGCGATCCAAGCCGACAAACGCGCTCGAATCTGATAAATGTCGTCAATCACGATGGCGCGACTGGCCAATACATGACCTGCCGCCAATAGCGCGTCCTCAAGAAACTGACCCGATGTATCTGTGTCAGCGGTTCGCGTATCACTTACGGTCAACACTGCAATGCTTAATCCATCACTCATGATTTTTCGATCACTCCCTCGCCTTCAACATATAACTCCAAATAGCGGGTGACCGCTCGCTCAATAAAGTTACGCCATGGCAGTTGCTGTATTCCAAATTCACGCCGAATCTTACTGCAATCGAGGGTGTGATTCCGCAAGGGCCTGGACTCGTCAGTCACGTCGTTCAGCAACTCACTGGCACTCGCCAACGGCGCATATTGCGAGGCGCACGCCATGGCCGCCTCTGCAAAGTCCATGTACCCGGTTTCCCCAAGACTGCAGTAGTGAAAAACTCCGTGTCTGTCCGCTCCAACACTCATTTGGTCGAGAATAGCCATACAGACGCGCGCGACTTCGCCAACATGCACTGGGTTACCCTGCAAACGATCAGAAACACGCACCGCCTGACCACGACGAAGCGCATCAAGCGATGTGCACAACGCATTAGGACGACGCCCAGCAAATAAACGTCCCAGTCTTAGTATGAAAACATCGTCGAGTCGCGCAGTGAGCGCTTCTTCGATGTCTAACAGGACACGACCTAAGCCGGACGTGACATCAGGTGTGTCACTCTCGAGATAGGGACGCGTCATTTGTCCTGAAAAAACAAAAGCGCTGGATAAGTAAAAATAACTTGCACCCACTCGCTCGCAAGCCTCTGCGAGCCAGACAGTCCGCTCCACGTCTCGGTGATCTATGCGTTGCGGCGAATCGATTTGGGTCACTATTCGCGCATCGAGAACAATGTCTGGGGCGATATCCCGCACCAACCGACGCGCTTTTCGTTCGCGACTCCAGCGCGTCTTATCAAGGCTTACGCCAATAAGCTCGTGTCGCCTGAGCGGACTTGCAAACGCACTAACAGAGTAACCAACGGGTGTGTCGTTGCCGAGAACCAATACACGCATTGACTGCGGTTACCCCTTCAGACCAGCAACGTCTTCCCAGGACCACCCCATTAAAATGGGATGTCGTCTTCTGGAAAGTCCGCAGGTTGTGATGTGGGTGTCGGCGCGGCGTAGTTGTCGTTAGACGTCGCCTGAGCCATTGGGGCAGGTGACGGACTAGGTGCATAGCCACCGCCGTCTTGTGACATATTTCGGCTGTCTAGCATTTGCATTTCGTTTGCCACAATTTCCGTCGAGTAGCGGTCTTGTCCCGACTGGTCTTGCCACTTGCGAGTTCGCAGTGACCCCTCAACGTAAACCTTAGAGCCTTTTCTCAAGTACTCAGCGGCAATCTCTGCCAAACGATTAAAAAACACCACCCGATGCCATTCTGTCCGCTCTTGCGGTTGCCCGGTATTTTTGTCCTTCCAAGACTCCGAGGTGGCAATACTGATGTTGGTCACGCCGCCACCTGAAGGCAACACACGATGCTCGGGTTCATTACCCAAGTTGCCGACCAAAATTACTTTGTTAATGCCTCGAGTAGCCATCGTATTCTCCTGTATCGCCCGCCTTACATCGAATTTTGAAGGCACGGGACGCTATGGCGTTGTTAACCGTGGGGTCACTATACCAATCCCACAAGGTCTCGGGGAGAGCTATTGGAGTCTTTATGTGGCTTCGAACGAAATTGGTGACGCCAAACGCGACACACTCAATAAAAAGACCCACCCGAGGGCCAGCACCGACAACCCCAACCAAACACCAATGACGCCAAACGTTTCAAGCAGCGCGCCGCCCAACACTCCGCCGAAAAAGACCCCACTAAATTGCGAGGAGGCAAAGACACCCATTGCCGTTCCACGAGAGTCGGCCGGTGCGTAAATTGACGCGAGCGACGGTAACATCGCCTCGAGCGCCGTGAATCCTGTAAAAAACAGCAACAACCCAAACAGTGTGGCCGGTGGGCCGCCCATCGCCAGCGATATCAGACCCATCAACAAGACACCCAAGCACGTCAGTAAGGTCCGGGTGGGCGCATTCATGTAGCGGCGTCCTTGAATCAACCAGTAGATTCCGGGGACTGCGAGAACCAGCGCACCCAAATAAACCCAAGCGTGATGTTCTCGGGAAATATTGGCCTGAGTCTCAAGGCTTGAGGGCACCACCACAAATACGGCCATCAATATGAAGTGTAAAAAAAAGATACTTAGATACATCGTATTCAACGACTTAATGGACAGCACATTAGCCAAACGAGATCGATTAAAACCAGCCCCCTCCTCGCGATGTGCTCGTTGAAAGCGCTGTGGTTTGGGCAGGAATGCAACGACCCCCATTCCCGCAAGCGCGAGAGCGCCCGTTGCGGCAAATACCGCCTGTAGACCACCGAAATTTGCAAATGTTGGGCCCAAGACCAAGGCCAAACCAAAAGCAATCGCAATGCTCCCACCAATGATTGCGCTGGCCTTGGCGCGCTGCTCAACCCGTGTGTAGTCCGCTACCAGCGCCATAGTGGCTGATGCAATTGCGCCTGCACCCTGTAAAAACCGCCCACTAATAACCCCCCAAATTGACGTCGATAGCGCGGCGACCACGCTTCCCGCTATGAGCAGCGTCAGACCGAACACGATGACCCAGCGACGATCAATGTGATCAGACAGCCAGCCCATAGGAATCTGTAACGTGGCCTGAGTCAGCCCATAGGCGCCAACCGCCAACCCCAATAAAAATGGCGTCGCGCCGATCATGTCAGCGCTGTAGATCGAAATCAGGGGAAGCACCATAAACAGCCCCAGCATGCGCACAACATACAGGGTGGCAAGCATCGAGACGGCGCGCGTTTCGTTAGCAGAAAAAGACGTCACAAACGAATAACCTCGGGAAACGTGTAGATTATCATGATCGCGACAAATCTCGGTGCTCGCAGTCTAAGCCTCGCCGATCAGCGTATACTCCATCGGTCTTCCGATTCACTTCCCGACGTACAAAGAGCCCACCAATATGGACACGATTCAGGTTCGCGGAGCACGCACGCACAACCTAAAAAATATTGACCTCGACATACCACGGGACAAGTTAGTGGTGATTACGGGCTTGTCGGGTTCAGGAAAGTCGTCGCTTGCATTCGACACCCTCTATGCCGAAGGCCAACGTCGTTACGTGGAGTCTCTCTCGACCTACGCGCGCCAGTTCTTGTCCATGATGGAGAAGCC
>JAQXEB010000010.1 GCA_029251065.1 Luminiphilus sp. | reverse complement strand
CTCTCGGTCTTGAAACGAGAAATTCCCTTGGAGTTCAACACGCAAATGGTCGAGCTGATTGCAGAAGGAGACACGGTGCTGGGCGCGGTTATTGAATGCAACGGTCAGCGTCAGCGTGTTCGCGCACTCAAAGGCGTGATCGTGGCATCGGGCGGTTTCGAGAAGAACCAGGCGCTCAGAGAGCAGTATTTGCCTGCACCCACGAATACGGAATGGTCAGCGGGCAACCCCGCTAACGAGGGCGATGCACTTCTAGCCGGTCTCGAGCTCGGTGCGAAAACCCGTTTGATGAACGATGCTTGGTGGACGACAACGCTGTGCGTGCCTGATGAGCCAGCGCCTCGACTCGCGATTATGGAGAAATCTTTTCCGGGGTCGTGTGTTGTAAATAGAGACGGCCAGCGATTCGCCAACGAATCGCAGAATTACATGGCATTTCAGAAGGACCTGTTCAAGACGCACACGCCTGAGCACCCGAACGCGCCGGCGTGGCATGTCTTTGATACGACGTTCCGAGAGAATTTTATGGTGGGCCCTCTGATGACAAAGGCAATGAAGCCGGATTCTCAAATCCCCAAGAAGTGGTTCGACGAGGGTTTTGTCGCCAAGGCAAATACGATTCGTGAGCTCGCTGACATGCTCGGAATCGACGCCGACGGTCTTGAAGAAACCATCGGCAAGATGAACCACTATGCCGAGACGGGCAAGGATGAGGACTTCGGTCGAGGAGATTCTGCCTACGATCGTTACTACGCGGACCCGGCGATTAAACCCAACCCCTGTCTCGCGCCTATCATCAAAGCACCGTTTTACGCCATGCGCATCGAAGCAGGCGACTTTGGCACCTTGGGTGGTTTGGACACCGACACTCTTGCACGGGTCAAAAAGGCCGATGGTGGTGTGTTTGAAGGGTTATTTGCGGTAGGGAATTGCTCTGCAGCCATTTTGCCAACTTATCCTGGTCCCGGAGCAACCTTGGGTCCTGCAATGACGATGGCTTATCAAGCCGCTCGTCACATGAATGCCTAGGGGGACATGATGTTGGATTTAGAGTCAATTGAACTCATTAAGCAGCTGAAGGCGCGCTATTTTCGATTTCTCGATACCCGCAATCTCGACGGTCTGAAAACCGTCTTTACCCACGATGCAACCGCTTCGTTTATTGGGGGTGATTACGATTTCCAGCTTGATGGCTGGGAGCAGCTGGAAGCCTTCTATAAAAAGTCGTTCACGGGTCAAAACTTCGGCATGCATAACGGGCATCACCCTGAAATTTGTGTCGATGGCGATACAGCCACGGGCATCTGGTATTTGCAGGATATTTTTGTCTCCCTAGAGCACAACATGAACATTGTCGGTAGTGCGCTCTACGATGACGAGTATCGGCGTGAAGACGGGCATTGGCGAATCGCACGGACGGGGTATAAACGTCTTTGGGAAGAACATCAGAAGCGTGGTGATGACATCCGCTTACGAGTGAAGCCAATCGCCGACTAGAGCCGGTTCAAAAACGAGAGAGGATTGAATATGAGAGACGTAGTCATCGTAGACAGTGTCCGCACAGGTCTGGCCAAGTCATTTCGTGGCAGTTTTAACTGGACCCGTTCCGACGACATGGCGGCCTTTTTGATCGACGCACTTATCGATCGAAACCCGCAATTTGACCCGGGCGAGGTCGACGACATTATCTTGGGCGCTGCGAATCAGTCGGGTGAGCAAAGCGGCAATCTGGCCCGTATGGCCTCTTTTCTATCGAAGCTCCCGATTGAGGCGACGGGTACCACAGTGAATCGTTTCTGTGCGTCGGGACTGCAAACCATCGCGATGGCGGCAAACCAAATTGGCTCGGGCTATACCGACGTTATGATGGCTGGTGGCGCAGAGTCTATCTCGATGCGCGTACGCCAGGAGCAGGGGACGTTTCAGCAGAACTGTACGTTACTCGAAAACAAGCCCGAAGTGTTTATGGAAATGGGGAATACCGCTGAGGTGGTTGCTCGTCGCTACAATGTGACGCGCGAGTCTCAGGATGCGTATGCGCTGCAGAGCCAGCAGCGTTACGCCCAGGCGATCGATGCTGGTGCGATACAGAAAGAGATCGTTCCCATGCCCGCCACCATGAAGTTGGTCAATAAAGAGACCGGTGACGAGACATTCAAAGATGTGATGGTTGATCGCGACGAGTGCAATCGTGTTGATACCACGCTCGATGGACTCTCCATGCTCAAGCCCGCTTTTGAAGAAGACGGCAGCGTGACCGCAGGTAACTCGTCACAGTTGAGCGATGGTGCCTCGATGACGCTCCTCATGAGTGCAGAGCGCGCTGAACAGTTGGGCGTTCAACCGCTAGGCTACTTTCGTGGGTTTGTTACTGCAGGTTGTGAGCCTGACGAGATGGGTATTGGGCCTGTTTTTGCTATTCCCAAGCTGCTCGAGCGAGCAGGATTGAGCCAGCAAGACATTGACTTATGGGAGCTCAATGAGGCCTTTGCGTCGCAGTGTGTGTACTGTCGCGATGTTCTTGGAATCGATAACGAGAAGTACAATGTCAATGGAGGCAGTATTGCCATTGGCCACCCGTTTGGCATGACCGGCTCTCGAATGGTGGGCCGTGTACTGCGGGAGCTTAAACGTACGGGCGGCCGTTACGGTGTGGTCACCATGTGCGTCGCAGGCGGGCAGGGCGCCGCTGGCTTGGTCGAGGCTTGCTAGGGCTTGTCACGCATGGCACTAAAAAAGGCGCCATTGGCGCCTTTTTTAGTGAGTTCTTATGGCTTGCTTGAATTAATCAGAGAATGGCCGGAAGCTGCTTGGTCAGCGGCATGCGCTCTTTTACCGCTTGGCCTGTTAGTGCGAAGCCGACTAACTCTCCTTCTGGATTGTGGAACAACGCTTTGACGTTTTGTCCATCCGCCTCAATGGTCCATTCTCCGGCAGTGTCGCGTGCCACGGGAGACACACAGACCGGACAGGCCGGCGTCTTAATGGTGACAGGCATCGCCGGGTAGACCACGTGCGTTGGATTTCCCGTGAGGGTAGCCGCTAGGGCGCGTGCTGCGGCCATCAAGGGGGCGACGTAGACCAGAACCTGACCATCGACTTCGGCGCAATCACCAATAGCGTACACATTGTCGACGTTAGTTCTTAGATAGCGATCAGTCTTGATGCCTCTGCCGCACTCAATACCGGCATCGACTGCCAGTTGCGTTCTCGGCCTTACCCCGACGGCTGACAACACCGCATCAGCCTCAATAGTCTCGCCGTTATTCAGGGTCACGGTGAACCCCTCTGCGGCGTGGTCAACGTCTGTAG
>JAQXEB010000009.1 GCA_029251065.1 Luminiphilus sp. | reverse complement strand
CTCACTTCGCCCTTGCAAGACGACTCGTCCGTCAAATTTTAAATTATTTGAAATGACTACCGTTGCCGCAGCGAACTCGCCCAACAAGCGGCGAATACCTGCGCCGTAGTCGTGGGCTGCTAATAAATCGGTGAGCACATGATCGAGGGTGACGGTCTCCCCACGGATATCCGCATCCTTGAAAAGAAAACGGACACTATCATCGTTGGAGGGATGCTTTGACATGTGAATAGTTTAACAAGGTCGCCACTTTGAGCGACCTGAAACTCGTATAGAATATTCACAATCAAGCCGCTGTATAGCGGCTCGAGGTTTTAGCTAGCAGCGAGCGCCTTAACTTTGGCATTCAAGCGGCTCTTGTGTCGAGCGGCTTTGTTCTTGTTGATGATGCCCTTGTTGGCCATGCGGTCGATAACGGGAACGGCTTGATTGTAGGCGTCTTGAGCAGAGCCATGTTCACCGGTGCCGATTGCTGCCAGTACTTGCTTCATCTTGGTGCGAACGAGCGATCGAAGGCTTGCGTTGTGTGCACGTCTTTTGTCGTTCTGTTTTGCTCGCTTACGAGCCTGTGGTGAGTTCGCCACGAAATCTCTCCGGAATTCAAAGGGCGCAAATAGTGGTTGAGGTCAGTGCCTATGTCAACCGCTCTACGCCCATACGGTAATAATGTCTAAGTTAGAGCCCAAGGATAATTAAAAGCCAGCCCACTCCCGCCAATATCAGCGTTTCTTTCGCCTCACTTAGGCGAAAAAAGGCATAGCCATAACCGATCGGTGGGAGGAGTAAAGAGAACATGCCCCATGCGTAATCTTCTTTCCATGCAGTGATCAGTAACAAAGCCCAGCTGACGATCAAGCAGGACACTCCTAAAAACATCAAATAAGCGTTGTACGCTTCCATCTTTTCATCTCCGCAGGTAGG
The DNA here is from genome assembly GCA_029251065.1 of Luminiphilus sp. Classification (GTDB taxonomy): domain Bacteria; phylum Pseudomonadota; class Gammaproteobacteria; order Pseudomonadales; family Halieaceae; genus Luminiphilus. The sequence goes on along the minus strand of JAQXEB010000009.1, from coordinate 6,302 downwards.
GTGCTCGACGGGTCGCGATCCTAACAGATTACGAGCTGGAGCCAAGCATTTATGAGCTAAAAATCGTATTCTTAGCGGTTAATGAGAGTCTGACCCGAAAACAAGGGTGTGTTGAATAATGAGCGACCTTTACAGCGATATACGGCCGTACCGAGATGTGGAAGTTCGTGACGTTGTGACTGCGCTTTTGGCTGATGATGAATTCATCGACACCTTGGTCGCCCTACACGGTAATAAAATAGCGACATGGTTCCCTGTTGCGTCGCGTTTTTATGCGCGCCGAGCTTTACGAAAGCAGTTGTCCGACGTCTCTACGGTAGACGCATTTCAGGCGCTGGTTAAGCCTCGGCTGGATCGGGTGGTTGCCGCGACATCCGTGTTCAGTAGCGCTGGAATTGAAAATCTGGATCCCTCTCAGTCGTATTTATTTGTCAGTAATCACCGAGACATTGCCATGGATTCGGCATACGCCAATATCGTTTTGGTGACACATGGCCACCGCACCGCACAAGTTGCCATTGGTGACAATTTGCTCCAGAAGCCGTGGGTGTCTGACTTGATGCGAATTAATAAGAGCTTCATCGTCAAGCGAAGCCTCAGTGGGCCTAAGCAGCAACTTGCGGCATCAAAGCAGTTAGCCGGATTTATCCGGGAATCCATCTCTGAGAATCTCGGCCCTATCTGGATCGCTCAGCGAGAGGGACGTGCGAAGGATGGGGATGATTGCACTGAAGCGGCGGTGCTAAAAATGGTGAGTTTGTCACGCGATAAGCGCATCGAGACGGCGGATCAGATTCTGGGAAAGCTTAATATTGTGCCGATCACCATTGCCTATGAGCTCGATCCTTGTGACGTGCTCAAGGCGCAAGAGCTCTCGTTTGGCGAAGGGTATACGAAAAAGCCTTTTGAAGATCTGTCGAGTATTGCTCAGGGTATTCAGGGTCAAAAAGGGTGTGTTCATTTACGCTTTGGCGAGTCGTTAAATCAGGAGACTTTGTCTGTGACGACAGCAGTTGAGCTGATCGATGCGCATATGATCGACCACTATCGAGTATTCCAAACTAATCTATGGGCCGTCGAAGCGCTGGGTCACCCGGTGCCGGCAACGCTAGGGTCTGATGCTATTGCCACTGTCTCGCGCGAGCAATTCATGTCGCGATTTGATCTGCTGTCTGAGGCTGAGAGACATGCCGCGTTGTCGATGTATGCGCGCCCTGTTTTGAACTGGGTTGCCCGTCATGAAAAGGACTGATAACGCTTGTTAACCGAAGCGCTCCGTGAAGAAGTTAGAGCGGCATTTTTTGCACTCACTGAGGCAAAAGACTTAAAGCCGCGCTGGGGTCAGCGTCAGATGATTGCAGAGGTGGCAAATGCATTTGGGGATACCGAGGCGTCTTCGTTCCTGGCGATTGAGGCCGGCACTGGAACTGGTAAGACAATTGCATACACCATCGCCGCTCTTCCGGTTGCAAAGGCACGATCCAAAACACTAATCATTGCAACCGCGACTGTCGCGTTGCAAGAGCAGCTGATCTTCAAAGATCTCCCTGAGATTAAACGTCACAGCGGGCTTAATTTCAGCTATCAGCTGGCTAAGGGACGCAGTCGCTATCTGTGTTTATACAAGCTTGATCAATTGATTCAGGGTTTTGCGGAATCACCGATGTTGTCGATGTACCCGGATGAGGTTGATCTCCCTGAGGGTGAAGACACGCAGCGCGCCTTCGACGCCATGTTGAGTGCTGTCAGTGAGGATCGTTGGGACGGCGACTTGGATTCTTGGCCCGAAGCCTTAGATGCCGGTGTGATTCGCTCCGTCACGACTGATCACTCGCAGTGCTTAGGTCGTCGATGTCCTCACATCTCGGGGTGCAGTTTTTACAGAGCGCGAGAGGGGCTTGAGGAAGTCGATGTTATCGTCACCAATCACGATTTAGTTTTATCGGACTTCAGACTCGGTGGGGGGCGGATTCTCTCTAATCCGGAGGACAGCTTTTACATTTTTGATGAAGGCCATCAGCTGGCAGAGAAGTGCTTACAACACTTTGCGTGTTTTTCCCGCAGCGGACGTACGCTCAATAATCTTGCGGAAACTCAACAGTGGATCGACAGCAAGCGCGAGTTACTGCTTGAGTACGAGGTGCGACCAGAGGCACTGTCAGCATTAAGTAGCAGTGTGACAGACCTGCTTCAGGTGACACGCGATACGTATTCCTTGTGCTGGGGCGCGCTGTCAAACCGTGTTGATGACCGGGCTGACTTGCGATTCCCCTTTGGTGTTGTCGATCCTGAGTTGCGTGACGCCTCTGCCGCGCTGCGTGACTTATGGAAGCTGCATATCCAGCGACTGTCACCGTTGGTGGGACTCGTTGAGGCGTTGGTCGAAGAGGGTGATGCGGAGCAACGAGAGGCTTGGGAGGGCAACCTTAATGATCTGCAAGTCGTCATGTCACGGGCTGAGGGACAGCTTGCGCTCTGGGAAAGTTACGCAAGTTCTGCCGACGAGGTCGGCACGCCGTGGGCTCGTTGGATGCGGCATTATGGCGACGAGAGCACAATTGAGTGTTACGCCAGCCCCATCTACGCGCGTGACATTCTTTCGGAGCATGTCTGGGATCGGGTCGCGGGGGCGGTTTTGACGTCGGCGACGCTGACGGCTTTAGGGTCTTTTGATCACTTAATGCAGCAGTCGGGATTGCCAGCGGACACAAAACTTGCGCGGGTCGAGAGTCCATTTGATGCCTCTTTAGGGCGCTTTGTGGTGCCCTCGATGAGTAGCGATCCGAGTGCGCCAGCGGCCCATACGGCAGAGCTGGTGGAGCTGCTGCCGGGTCTGCTGGCGTGCAGCCAGGGGACTTTGGTGTTGTTTAGCTCTAAGCGACAGTTGCAGGAAGTTGTGGATGAGTTGGGTCCCCGTTTTGAGTCTGAGTTATTGATTCAGGGCGTCATGAGTAAGGCAGAGATCCTCGACGCACACCGCCAGCGTATCGACTCTGGGAAGTCGTCCACTATTTTTGGACTTGCGAGTTTCGCCGAGGGCGTGGATTTGCCGGGTGATTATTGTGGGCACGTTATTATTGCTAAATTGCCGTTTTCAGCGCCTGATGACCCGATTGATGCAGCGCACGCAGAGCTACTGGAGTCGGCGGGTCGAAACCCCTTTATGGTGCTGACGGTCCCCAGTGCGGCGCTCAGGCTTCTTCAGGCTTGTGGGCGACTACTGCGGACTGAGACCGACTCTGGGATCATTACTTTGCTGGACCGGCGTATTGTGACAAAGCGCTACGGTCGAGCCATTCTAGACACCTTACCGCGATACCAGTTTGATATTGAGCGCTAAGCACCCAGCGTCTGCGTGTGTTCTGGTTTAGAGGCGTAACGAGGCAGATTTTGTCGTTCACAGCGGGCAAAAAAAAGCCCCGCTTCGAGCGGGGCTTTTAGTGGAATGCGTTTGAACTTTAGTCCCAGCTCAGTGCGCCACCCGTTTGATACTCAATAACGCGAGTTTCGAAGAAGTTTTTCTCTTTACGAAGGTCCATGATCTCAGACATCCACGGGAACGGGTTTTGCGCGCCTGGGAACTGCTCTGGCAACCCGAGTTGAGTCAAACGACGATTTGAGATGAACTGCAAGTACTCTTCCATCATGCTCGCATTCATTCCTAGAACACCGCGCGGCATGGTGTCGCGCGCATATTCAATTTCGAGCGCTGTTCCCTCAAGAATCATCTGAATCACTTCCTGTTGGAATGCTTCGGTCCACAAGTGCGGATTCTCGAGTTTGATCTGGTTGATGACGTCGATGCCAAAGTTCAGGTGCATTGACTCGTCTCGCAAAATGTACTGGAACTGCTCCGCAACCCCGGTCATCTTGTTACGGCGACCCATTGATAGGATTTGAGTAAAGCCGCAGTAGAAGAAGATGCCTTCGGTGACGCCATAGAAACCAATTAAATTACGCAGTAACTGCTGATCAGCCTCGACCGTGCCGGTGTTGAAATTGGGATCTGAGAGCACCTTCGTTTTGTCGAGTGACCAAGACGCTTTTTTGGCAACCGAGGGCACTTCTCGATACATATTGAAGACTTCGCCCTCGTCCATTCCAAGCGACTCGATGCAGTACTGGTAGGCGTGCGTGTGAATCGCTTCTTCGAACGCCTGGCGCAGCAGGTACTGGCGGCACTCAGGGTTAGTGATCAATCGATAGATGCCCAACACCAAGTTGTTAGCGACGAGCGAGTCGGCAGTTGAAAAATACCCTAAAGAACGCATCACGATACGACGCTCATCTTCAGTCAGCCCGTCTTCACTTTTCCACGTCGCAACGTCTGCCGTCATGTTGATTTCTTGCGGCATCCAGTGATTGGCGCAGCCATCAAGGTATTTTTGCCATGCCCAGTCGTACTTGAACGGCACGAGTTGGTTGAGATCTGCACGGCAGTTGATCATGGCCTTTTCATCAACTGAAATACGCGATCCGCTCATCTCCAGCTCGGCCAAGCCTTGTGTTGTATCAATATTCGCAACGGCCGCTGCAGCCGCCTGCAACTGGCTTGTCGCAGTAACGTCAGCAGTGGCAGGCGCCTCGACCAGGGCCTCCAGCGCCTTATTAACGACCTCCGGTTGAAGCGGTGTCTGCTGTTGTGTAGCGGCCTGTGATTCGCCTTCTGCTACGTCGTAATCGTCCCAATTAAGCATTGTTAACTCCTCTAACTTATTTGGTTATTGGCACGCTTCACAGTCTGGATCGTCAAGCGAGCAAGCCTGTGGTACCGGTGCGGGTTGAATAGGTGCTTCTGATTGCTGCGACACGGCATTAAGTTGCCCCGTGTTCACCGTGGATTTCTCGGTGCCTGTCGCCGCTAAAGAGCGCAAATAGTATGTTGTTTTCAAGCCACTGAACCAAGCCATACGATAGGTTACGTCTAACTTCTTTCCACTGGCATTATTGATGTACAAGTTGAGCGACTGTGCTTGATCGATCCACTTCTGACGCCGACTCGCACTGTCCACCAACCAGCGTGGTTCGATCTCAAACGCCGTTGAATACTTGGCCTTCAAGTCCGCTGGAATGCGGTCGATTGCTTGGACACTGCCGTCGTAGTATTTCAGGTCATTAACCATGACCTGATCCCACAGTCCGTGCTCCTTAAGGTCGCGCACGAGGTAAGGGTTCACGACAGTGAATTCGCCCGAGAGATTCGACTTGACGTATAGATTCTGATAAGTCGGCTCTATCGATTGCGACACGCCGGTAATGTTCGCAATGGTTGCGGTGGGCGCGATGGCCATCACATTGGAGTTGCGCATGCCTTGCTGACTCACCGTCTCCCTCAGAGCATCCCAATCCATAGTGCTGTCTTGGTTAACCGAGATGTAATCGGCGCCTCGCTGCTCGACGAGCATCGCGAGTGAGTCAATTGGGAAAACACCCTGGCTCCAGAGTGAACCCTCGTAACTTGCGTAGGCGCCACGCTCCGCTGCGAGGTTTGTCGACGCACTGATCGCGAAGTAGCTGATCGCTTCCATTGTCTGGTCGGCGAACTCAACGGCCTGATCCGAGGCGTAGGACACATCGACTTTGTAGAGCGCGTCTTGGAAACCCATTAAACCCAGTCCGATAGGACGGTGCTTCATATTGGAGTTTTCCGACGTGTCTACCGAGTAGTAGTTAATGTCGATCACGTTGTCGAGCATGCGGATTGCGGTTGTGACTGTTTTGCGCAGCTTCTCAATATTAAGAGTGCCATTCTCGATGTGCTGTGGGAGATTCACACTGCCCAAATTACACACCGCAATCTCGTCTTTACTGGTGTTGAGGGTAATCTCCGTACATAGATTTGAGGAGTGCACGACACCGCAATGCTGCTGGGGTGATCGAATATTGCAGGGATCCTTGAACGTGATCCATGGGTGACCTGTCTCAAAGATCATACCGAGCATTTTTCGCCACAGCGCTTGCGCTTTGAGCGTTTTGTGAAATTTGAGCTCCCCACTTCGCGCTTGCGCTTCGTAGTGGTTGTAACGCTCTTCGAACGCGGTGCCGTAAAGGTCATGTAGATCGGGCACGTCATTGGGCGAGAACAACGTCCAGTCACCGTCTTCGAAGACGCGCTTCATGAACAGATCAGGCACCCAGTTCGCAGTATTCATATCATGCGTGCGGCGGCGATCATCACCGGTATTCTTGCGCAACTCGACGAACTCTTCGATGTCCATGTGCCATGTTTCAAGATAGGCGCAGACTGCCCCTTTGCGTTTGCCGCCCTGGTTCACGGCAACCGCCGTGTCGTTCACCACCTT
>JAQXEB010000008.1 GCA_029251065.1 Luminiphilus sp. | reverse complement strand
CGGTCGGGTGTTGGCCTCAAGCCTTCCACACTGGGGAAGCTTAACTTCCGGCCGCGCCATGCGCCGCCAATAATGCGCAACTGATTACTGGGTTGAGCGCGTCGAGTTTTGCTCATCATGCGAGTACCTAATGTTAGACTGAAGTAGCATAGCGCTCATCGCAGCGGCTTGTTTCATTTAGGGACGTGAAAATTAGTATGAAGTGGTTCGGACATAAGCAAAAAGTCACGAAAGACGCGCACATAGGTGGCACCGAAGACGATGGCCCGTCTCAAGGGTCATGGTTTTCGCGTCTGACCTCAGGTTTAAGTCAAACGGGTCAATCGTTGGTGTCCGGCTTAGAGAATGCGCTGGGCGTCAAAGCTACGATTGATGACGATGTCATTGAAGCACTCGAGACCGAGCTGCTGATGGCCGATGTGGGTGTGGCCACAACAAAGATCATCATCGACCAACTCATCGAGGCTCATCCACGAAAGTCAGCGGTCGATGTCGATGCAGTCATGACAACATTGACCGCGCTTTTGGTTGCCACGCTTTCGGATAACGATCAGCCGCTCGACCAGCCCACCGATGGACCGCTTGTGATTTTGGTCGTTGGGGTCAATGGTGCGGGGAAGACCACAACGATTGGCAAGCTTGCTCATCGGTACCTGTCCAAAGGTCAGACGGTGATGTTGGCAGCGGGTGATACCTTTCGAGCTGCGGCGGTAGAACAGCTGCAGGCGTGGGGCGAGCGTAATAATGTTCCGGTGATTGCCCAGCACACGGGCGCAGACAGCGCATCAGTTTTGTTTGATGCACTCACGGCTGCGCGCGCGCGCAACGTAGATGTGTTGCTTGCAGATACGGCGGGGCGACTCAATAACAAAGCTCACCTGATGGAAGAGTTGGAAAAAATTGTTCGTGTCATTAAAAAGGCAGACCCCAGCGCGCCGCATGAGACATTGCTCGTGCTCGATTCGGGTACGGGTCAAAATGCCGTATCGCAAGCACGCGAATTCGATGCGGCGGTAGGCGTAACAGGAATCGCGCTGACGAAGCTCGACGGTACGGCAAAGGGTGGTGTGGTCTTCGCCATTGGACAGCAGACAAAGCGACCTATTCGGTACATCGGCATTGGTGAGGGAATTGAAGATCTGCAACCCTTTAATGCGCGCGAATTTGTTGACGCACTATTCAGCACAACGATGTAATTACTATGGACCTTGTCTTTGATCGAGTGAACAAACGCTACGAGCGACGCGAGGCTCTGAGTGATTTGTCGTTTGAAATGCACAGTGGCGAAATGGCGTTTTTAACGGGTCATTCTGGCGCAGGCAAGAGCACACTCCTCAGGCTCCTACTGCTCCTTGATCGAGCCTCTTCAGGCGAAGTGTCAGTGGGTGGTCGGCCGCTGTCAAAAGTAAAAGAGTCGCGTATTGCGAAATACCGGCAAGATTTTGGCGTTGTGTTTCAAGATCATAAGTTGTTAGCCGACCGATCGGTCTATCACAACGTGGCCTTGCCCTTAGAGATCGCCGGATTTACAAAACGAGATATTGACCGAAGAGTACGTGCGGCTTTAGACAAAGTGGGTCTGCTTGACCGAGAGCGGGCTTCGCCTGATGCCTTGTCAGGTGGTGAACAACAACGGGTTGGTATTGCTAGGGCTGTTGTAGCGAGGCCTAAAATCTTGATCGCCGATGAACCAACGGGCAACTTAGACCCCCAGCTCTCGGCAGAAATTATGGGCCTCTTCTCAGCGTTTAATAGCGTCGGTGTGACGGTTATTGTGGCAAGCCACGATCTGGCATTGATCTCTCGAATGTCGCAGCGAATATTAACGCTCGACCGAGGGCGGTTGATCACTCTGGGTGCTGGGTCACGGGGAATGAATGAGTGAGTAATTCGCAAACGACCTCAGCAGGGATAGGTGCGGGTCCGCGCTCAGCACTGAGTGCCTGGGCGCATCATCACCGTCAGGCGGCGCTGATCAGCCTCGATAAACTGATTCGGGAGCCCATTGCCAGCTTTCTGACTGTGTTGGTCATCGGCGTGGCGCTTGCAGTGCCCAGCTTGGGTTTATCGTTAGCCGCCACGGTACAGGGACAGATCTCTCAAATTGATGCGCCGCCTCAGCTTTCAGTGTTGCTTAGACAAGATACGTCGCTTGCGGACGCTCATAAGTTGCGTACAGAGATGCTTCGCAAACCCGGCATTGCCGACGTTAAAGTGATCGACCGCGATAGCGCGCTTGCGGATTTTGTGAGCGCGACAGGACTTGAGAGTTTGGTCCAAAGACTTAATCGAAACCCACTGCCGCACACGCTATGGGTCTATCCAAGTGCGAATACTCGCCTTGCGGGCGTTGAACAGCTGCAGGTCGATCTTGGTTCGCTGGCAGGCGTCTCGCAAGTGATTCTAGACAGTCGGTGGTTGGAACGGCTGAACGCATTCACCGATTTATTGAGGACGATTGCTATGGTTCTAGGGGCGGTCATGGCGGTGGGGGTTGTATTAACACTCGGTAACACGCTACGCCTTGGCATCGAGGCTCGCCGCGATGAAATCGTTGTGATTAAGCTCATTGGGGGCGGCAATGCTTTTGCGAGACGGCCTTTTTTGTACACAGGATTATTAACTGGCGCACTGGGCGGTGTCTTTGGGGGATTGCTCAGCGGTGCTGCACTGCTGATATTAGACGCCCCAGTAAAACGTTTATTTGATTTGTACGATCAGGCACCTTCGGTACCCTCGTTAATCCTGTCTGAGTTATTGATGCTGATTTCGATCGGCGCTATTTTAGGATTGATCAGCGCCTGGTATTCCGTTCAGCTGCATCTGACTCGAATACAGCCCCGCTAAATGCCAAGGAACTTTTTGGCCGAGTTAGCACTCTCACAACAAGAGTGCTAAAATTCGTGTCCATGTTAGGAGTTTTGGGTATGACCGAGACAAATACTTCAGTTTCAATGACGCCAAATGCGATCTTAAATATGGTGCCTGGCGCCAATCTAGGTGCGTACGTTCAAACTGTGAGTGCGATTCCTATGCTGTCGGCTGAGCGAGAGCAGGAGTTGGCTGAGCGTCTATTTTATGACAACAGCGTTGACTCTGCTAGAGAGTTAGTACTCGCTCACTTACGATTTGTGGTGCATGTTGCGCGCAGTTACTCGGGTTATGGTCTTCAAGAGGCGGATCTCATTCAAGAAGGGAATGTCGGATTGATGAAGGCGGTAAAACGCTTTGACCCGACGAAAGGTGTCCGGTTGGTCTCTTTTGCAGTGCACTGGATTAAAGCCGAGATGCACGATTACGTGCTCAAGAATTGGCGCATTGTGAAAGTTGCGACGACCAAGGCGCAGCGAAAATTATTCTTCAACTTGCGAAGCCGAAAGACGGGAACCCATTGGTTAACACAGGATGAGACGATTGCCATTGCCCAAGATTTGGGGGTTGAGCCATCGGAAGTGACCCGCATGGAAAGCCGCTTGTCGAGTCGAGATTTGGCGTTTGATTTGCCGGTTGATATGGACGAAGAGTCGGCTTGGCAGGCACCGCAACAGTACTTGGAGGATCAATCAGCAGACCCGGCTACGGTGGTGGAAGCGGCTGATTGTGTTGCTCACAAGGGCACTCAACTGACTGCGGCTATGTCTGCGTTAGATGCCCGAAGTCGCGATATTGTGGCTCGACGTTGGTTGGCAGAGCCGAAGACAACATTGCACGAGCTTGCAGAGGAGTACGGCGTCTCAGCTGAGCGTATTCGCCAGCTTGAAAATAATGCCATGAAAAAACTTCGCGCAGGAATTGTTGCTTAAGCCACTCGATTAATGCGTTTCTCTTTTGTTGCTATTGCCTGTTTTTTGGCGTTCTTTGCGGTCGCGTTTGGCGCCTTTGGTGCGCACGCACTTGAGTCTCGAGTTTCCCTGGCGCGCATCGAGACCTGGACAGTTGCTGTCCACTACCATTCTCTGCATGCGCTGGCGATGATTGCGCTTTCCGCGGCCATCGATAATAAACACAGTGTCTGGTTACAGCGTGCTCAGGCGTTTTTTGTAACCGGTGTTTGTGTGTTTTCTGGGAGTTTGTACCTGCTCGTGTTGACAGACACTCCGCAACTTGGGGCGGTTACCCCGCTTGGTGGCGCGAGTCTATTAGCTGGATGGGTCTGTGCATTTTTTGCGGCAGTTCAGAAGCGTCACGACCCAGATGTCTGATCAGGAACTGTCATACAAGATAAAGAGTTTCGTGATTCGTGCGGGTCGAATGACGGACAGCCAACAAAAGGGCTGGAATGAGGTTTTCCCAAAGCACGGCTTTAGCCTGACTGAGTCGCAGTTTGACTGGGAGCACAGCTACGCGGTCAACGGACCTCGCGTTGTCGAGATTGGTTTTGGAATGGGCGACAGTTTGCTCGCAATGGCTGAGCAGAATCCGACCTACCGATACCTCGGTCTGGAGGTGCATAAACCCGGTGTTGGCAAGTTATTTGCTGAGGTGGAAAAGCGCGGTATTGAAAATATTAAGGTCTTTGCTGAGGATGCAGTACGCGTTCTTGAAGTATCGATCCCACCCCAAACCATTGATCTTATTCAGATTTTTTTCCCCGATCCCTGGCATAAAAAGCGTCATCATAAGCGCCGCCTTATTCAGCCTGAGTTTGTAGATCTGTTGCTGACACGCTTAGCCCCTGAGGGAAGACTGCACTTGGCGACAGATTGGCAGCCCTACGCCGAGCACATGATGGCGGTGCTCGAAAATAACGGCAATGTGCAGAATGTCGCGGGTTCCCAGCAATTTATTCCTCGGCCCGAGTCGCGACCGGAGACAAAGTTTGAGCGCCGCGGTCATCGTTTAGGCCACGGCGTTTGGGATCTGATGTTTCAGAAACCTGCCCGTTAAATAAACCGCTCGATCACACTATCCAAGTGGCGATAACCCAGATCCGTTGCGCGCAGACGCGTGCTGTCGGCATCCATCAGACCTAACTTTATGAGCGCCACGCGTTGTGCTGCGATGACCTCAACAGACTGCCCGGTTCGTGCTTCAAATACAGAATTATCGACGCCGTCCTTAAGCCTCAAGGCGTTCATCATAAACTCACCGGGAAGATCAGCAGATACAATTGGCTTTAAATCGTGGCTCGATACGACGGTCGAGGGCTCAGAAAATTGCCGAATGTAATGCTGAGGTTGCCGCGTGCGCTGGAACCGAAAGACCTCATTCGACCGGGTGACTTTTCCATGTGCGCCTGCGCCAATGGCTAAGTAGTCACCAAAACGCCAGTAGTTAAGATTGTGGCGTGCCTCTTGGCCCTTCTTGCTCCAGGCGGAGACTTCATATTGCGTCATCGATTTTTCGGCCATGAGGCGAGCGACTTGCGACTGCATGGGCTCAATAAGCTCTTCGGCAGGTAACTTAGGCGGCGAAGACCAAAACGCCGTGTTTCTCTCGATCGTAAGCTGGTACCAAGAAATATGCTCCACGCCCAGACTTAAGCCGACCTGCACGTCACTCAGTGCGTTATCGGGATTTTGATGGGGTAGTCCATACATAAGATCCACATTTATCCGCTTAAACTGTGCCTCGTGCGCCATATCAACGGCACGAATCGCTTCGTTTGCCGAATGAACTCGTCCCAGACCCTCGAGCTTGTCGTCTTCAAAGCTCTGAATACCGATACTCAGACGGTTAATACCTGCCGTTCTGTAAGCACTGTACTTGCTGGCTTCGGCGCTGCCTGGATTACTTTCAAGCGTAATTTCGCAGGACTCAGAGAGCGACAGTCGATGGGTGATACCGTCTAAAATGCAGGCAATCGCTTTCGGCGAAAATAGGCTGGGTGTGCCGCCGCCAAAAAAAATTGACGTGATTTCACGACCTTGCACCCAATCTAGTTGTTGCTCTAGATCGTTGAGTAATGCGGTGACGTAAGGCTGTTCTAGGGCGGGGTTAAAATTTTCGTGGGAGTTGAAGTCGCAGTAGGGGCACTTTCGTTCACACCAAGGAATATGCACATAGAGCGATAAGGGTACGCTGTGATTCACTGACAGTTTGATAACTTCGGGGCAAGCGCCTGAAGCGCTTTTGCGCGGTGACTCTGCCCTTGCTTTTCAGCGAGCGACATTTCCGCTGCCGTGCAGCTCGATGATTCTGGTATGAAAAGCGGGTCATAACCGAAACCGCCAGTACC
>JAQXEB010000007.1 GCA_029251065.1 Luminiphilus sp. | reverse complement strand
TGCCTCGATGCCATCAAGGCCGCACGCGTCGCCGCTGATTTCGCATGTGATACCGCAAAATCGGCACGATTAGGTGACACACCGACCGTGTATGCAGCGCGATAAACGACCGGCTTTGCGTATTCCACTTGAACAGCGACGTCGGCTAATAAGTGCTTCACCGCCTGATTCGCACCAATGGCGCGGCCAAACTGTTCTCTGTCCGTGGTGTATCGAACGCTCTGATCCAACATCCCCCTTGATAAGCCGACCAGTTGCGCCGCATTTGCCAATGCCCCGCGGTTGAGCGTTGAACGTTGTAAACGCGCACCCACGTCACCGTCCGCGACTCGGACGTGATCGCGGGGATCAAAAGACACCGAAAAAAGTCGGCGGGAAGGATCGACACTTTTTCGCTTTTTTAAGGAGATCGCCTCTTTTGGAATCAAATAAATGCCATCTCCCTCAGAAACCAAAAACCAGTCGGCGCAGTCTGCGTAGTTAATGCAGGGATTGATCGCGTGTCCGAGTGCGACTCGCAGGTCTCCCGCCAGCACACCATCCACCACTTTTTGAATATCGGCATTACCCAGGCCTTGATCCAAAATATCCACGAGTAGCGGCGTACTCACCATCACCGATTCCACCACGGGCTCCGGTAATGCGACCTCGCCACAGGCCTCCGCTAACAAAATGAAATCGGTGACACCAAGGCCCAGCCCACCGAGCGCTTCAGGCACAAGCATGCTGTTAAGACCTAGCTCATGCACTTGCGAGAGGAAATGCTCGTCGGCACCGGCCGTCGTCACCCACCGGCTGCGCACCGCGTCAGCCGTCACCTCACTGCGAAGCATGCTGACGATGGCGTCCTGAAAATCAAGCTGATCCTGGGTGAACGTAAAGTTCATACCTCTGCCCTCACTTGCGCGGCATACCGAGTACGCGCTCGGCAATAATATTACGTTGAATTTCGTTCGTGCCGGCGTAAATTGGACCCGACTGCGCAAACATAAACCCGTCAAGCCACGAGCCAAGCTCAGCAAATTCAGCCGCAGTTTGCGGCTCTATTTCGGCACGTGCACCCAGTAAATCCATTGCTGTTTCATGGATCAAGAGGTCCATTTCAGACCAAAATATTTTATTACAACTCGCCTCCGCGCCAATTGTTCCACCCGAGCACAACTTCGAGGCGGTTTGATACGTGGACAACGCGTACGCTTCAGCATCCATATAGCACCGCACCACAGCTGATTCGATCCGCGGATTGATCACATCAGAGCCGTTCTCCCGATAAAGCTGCACCAATCGCTTACACGCCTGCTGGAATCTAGCCGGACTTCTGAGCATCAAGCCGCGCTCGAAACCCGCAGTCGCCATGGCAATGCGCCACCCCTCGCCTTCGCCGCCCAGTAAGTTAAAGGCGGGGACGCGAACGTCGTCAAAGAAAATCTCGGCAAAGCCAGGAAGTCCATTGAGCTGCTCAATGGGTCTTACCGTGACGCCTTCAGAGTTGAGCGGCACTAACAGTTTCGACAAGCCGTGGTGCCGTGACGAGTCAGGATCGGTTCGAAATAATCCGAACACCCAATCTGCGTAAACGGCGCGCGTTGACCAAATTTTTTGGCCATTAATAACGAACTCATCACCGTCACGGTCTGCGCGACAACGTATCGCTGCCATATCAGACCCCGCATTCGGCTCAGACCAACCCTGTGCCCAAATTTCATCGCCACTGGCCATGGCCGGAATAAAGCGTGCTTTTTGCTCCGGCGTTCCGTATTCCATCAAGGTCGGCCCGAGTAAGAAAATGCCATTTTGATTAACGCGCAGAGGTGCCCCTGCACGATAATATTCTTCCTCGAAAATCAGCCACTCGATGAGATTGCAGCCCCGTCCTCCAAACTCAGTCGGCCAAGTGACCATCCCCCAATTATCCTTCGCGAGGGTACGCTCCCACTGACGGTGCGCCGCGAAACCTTCCGCAGTATCAAAAGAAGGCAATCGTTCGCTCGGCACATGGGCGGTCAGCCATTTCCTGATCTCTGCACGAAACGTCTGCTGCTCTTGTGTGTACACTAAATCCATCGAATCAACTGTCCTGTGACTTATTCGCCTTGGCCATTGCTTTAGCGTCAAAGCCACCCAACTTATCGCCCGACACCACGTCATTGTGCGCGTGCGCGAAATGATGCCAGGCAAAAGCGGCCTCCATGCCCTGACGCTTCCCTTGCAGGTCTTCAACGTTATTGATCGCTTGCTTTGTTAAGGCCAGGCCCAGCCGCGGCATTGCAGCAATCTTATTCGCCAGTGCGGTCACGTCATCGAGCAAGGTATCGCGTGTGCTGATCTGATTGACCATGCCCATCTGATAGGCGCGCTCTGCGCCCATTTTATTACCGGTAAAGAGAAATTCTTTTGCAATTCGGGGATTGAGCTCGTACGGGTGGGCAAAATATTCGACGCCAGGAATACCCATCCGAACCACAGGATCGGAAAAATAGGCGTCTTCGGTCGCAACAATCAGATCACAAATCCAAGCAAGCATCAGACCACCCGCAATACACGCGCCTTGAACGGCTGCAATTGTCGGCTTGGGCATGTCTCGCCAACGACGGCACATGCCCAGATACGCCTCAGCCTCTCGAACGTACAAGAACTCACCGCCCGGTTTGTTCGCGTGATCGTACCAACTGGTTACACGCTCCTGACTCAAATGAACATCGCGCCCCGGGGTGCCGATATCGTGTCCCGCAGAGAAATGCTTCCCCTCTCCACGCAAAACGATCACTTTGACGTCATCGTCAGCCACTGCCTTCATAAACGCCCCATCAAGCTCATAGGTCATCTGGCCATTTTGCGCGTTGTTGTACTTGGGTCGATTCATCGACACCCAGGCGACACCGTCCACGACCTCGTAAGTCACGATATCGCGCTCTTCCATGGGCTCTGTGGTTTCAGTCATATCCAGTACTCCTAATTAGGGTTACGCACACCAGGGGGATTGTCCTTGAGCTGCTTGGACCGCAGGTTCAATGGATCAAGCTCAGCAATGAGCGCCAGCTGCTCGGCCGACGGCGCCGGCGTTTCCGCTACATTGGGGGCCACCGCCACCTCAAATCCAGTATTATCCAGCACCTCAGAGAGTGGCACCCCCGGATTAAGGCTCACCACCCGCATCTGTTTATTGGGTCCGTTAAAATCCATGACGCACAAATCGGTAATCACGCGCCTGATATCAATGTCGTCAAACGTATAACCCCGCGGCAAGCGCTCTGGGTTATAGCCGATCGAGCACACCACATCACATTCACCGGTTACGAACACACGTGTCGAATGCTTGGGCACAAAAAAAGAGTTCGCGTGACTGATCGAGTTGCCGGGAAACCCCCTGACACCCAGCAGTTGCACTTTCGGCGCCTCATAGCTTCCGCCCAGCGCAGCAATATTTGTTTGTCCAAAGCGATCAATTTGACTGGGACCCACAAGCGCGTGGCGAGCTCCACTCCAGACGTTGTCGAAAATACGCGCAAATCCCATCCAATTTTCATTCGCCTGACCGCTGTGTGAGGCCATTCCGCTGACGGGATTCGGGGTGGAAAGCATGAACGACTGACTGTCTGTCATCATCATGTCGGGGTTGGAGGTGCGCATCGCAAGGCTTGCAGCCAGACGCGGCAGCAAGCCAATGCCCGTGGCAAGGACTTCCCCCTCGTTTTCAAAACTGCGACTGGCGGCGCAGACCATGAGCTCAGCGAGCGAAAATGTCATTCTGAGGCTCTCCTAGTAAACCGGAAGTGGCAAGGTCTGAATGGCCTCTAAGCCACCCACGTTGCTTTGGTAACTCGACTCAGAATCACCTAAATAAGCTTCCGACCACCTGTCATAGCCGCCCTCTGCCAATGCGGCTGCATATTCTTTGTAGTGCTTCACGTCGTACCCGTACAGCGGGTCAGAAGACGACGGATGTGCACCACCCGAAATGTGGACAATATGCGACGTCAGATTTCGCTCCCAGTAAACGCGTCGCGCCACGTCAGCATTGTGAAAATAATCCGAGGGTACGAGCTCATCGACGGAAACCACTGTTTTCTTCGCGGCGCGGGCAAACCAGTCATCCATGTAGTGATCTGGACTGGCGATCTCACACACGCCGCGGGCATCCCCGCGCGTTGCATGCAGCAACGAGACGTCGAGATTTAAAGCCGGCATCGCCACCCACTCTTTATCGTCATAGGGACTGTCCACCAGCTGCAAGTCGGGATTGCGTGTGATCACGTCGGTTCCCAAGCCAATCCGAGTCGGAATATAAGGACTCCCCCAAGCCGCGGCTCTCAACCCGAGCAGCATCATGCCTTCGTCGATTTCACGAACGTCCACACTGCCCGTCTCCCGAGCCTTTCGAAACCCGGGCTCTAGGGGCATAAAGTCCAAAGAGACGAACGCATACACCACTTTTCGGACTTTTCCAGCCGCACACAGCAATCCGACATCCGCGCCACCATAGGCCACGACCGTCAAATCACGTACGTCGGACCGCAGAAGCTCGCGTACCAGCGCCATGGGTTTTCGTCGCGGACCCCAACCACCAATACCGATGGTCATTCCGCTCTCAATAACAGACATCGCATCCGCGGCGCTGACGCACTTATTCATGCGCGCATTTCCTATCGTTTCAGTTAGATTAAAAGCAGTATCAAAGTCGGCCTCTGCACCAGCATCCCCCATAGAGACTATGACAACTCGGGCGAAGCCACTTAGCGTGCACAAAAAGACTAATGATGTTTCAAAAAGGGTATCACTTTGTCAGTCAGCACCCCCAACTCAACGGCCGCGCTCGTCGAGCATGCCGCTCAGGTCTATGCCGATCGGGTGTTTATCGTCGACGGCGCCCATTCGTTCTCCTTCACCGATGTCGCAACCCGCGTTCGTGCGCTCGCATCAGCACTCGCAGCACGAGACTTTCAGTGTGGGAACAGAGCCGCCATTTGGGCGCCCAACTGCGCCGAATGGATTATTGCAGCGCTGGCGATCCAATACGTGGGGGGCACACTCGTCACCGTTAACACACGCTACAAAGCAACCGAGG
Organism: Luminiphilus sp.; assembly: GCA_029251065.1. Classification (GTDB taxonomy): domain Bacteria; phylum Pseudomonadota; class Gammaproteobacteria; order Pseudomonadales; family Halieaceae; genus Luminiphilus. Next base: position 571 of record JAQXEB010000007.1, on the reverse strand, counting down.
CGAGTCAGATCATCCGCGACAGTGGAAGCTCAGTGGCGTTTGTGGTCGATCATTTTTTGGGGAACGATTACGCCGACAACTTGGCGGCTCAAAACATAGAAGGCCTGCACCACATCGTTACGATACGAGCACCCGGCTCTGCATCCACCGACGACATCCAGACCTGGGTATCAGAGGGCGCAGTCGCGACGCCTGAGATCTGTGCTCGCAGAGACGCGCTGCGACGTCGGGTGAATGAAGATACCGTCTCGGACATTTTGTTTACCTCGGGCACTACGGGACGCGCCAAGGGGGTTGTGACGACGCACGGCCAGAACTTGAGGGCGTTCAGCACATTTGCATCCATCCTCGGCATTGAAAGCGACGATCGCTACCTGATTATTAATCCGTTTTTCCACAGTTTCGGCTACAAGGCCGGTTGGTTGGCCGCTTTATTACGGGGAGCAACCGTTTACCCCATGGCGACCTTCGATGTCCCGCAGGTTCTCAATGCGATCAAAGCACATGCGATCACGGTCATGCCGGGGCCGCCAACACTTTTTCAGAGCATTCTGATGCACGCCGATCTTGC
>JAQXEB010000006.1 GCA_029251065.1 Luminiphilus sp. | reverse complement strand
GTTGCGGTGCAGATGCGCTGGAAAGGCTTATTTTTCAGTGTGATAGAGATACCTCTGAACAACTCCTTAAAAGTTTCCATTACCGTCGCACGAGTATTAACCTCTTCAGTATTTGTGATGTCCTCAGAATGACAAAAAATAGCGGGCACTATGGCCAAGAGTGTGCAGGTTATACCCACGTATATCGAAAGAGTGCGGGCACCTTCTGTCGGTGAATCAAACCAATTCGGATCGTAGAGGATGATCCAAAACCAAGGTGCTATGACCCATGCAAATTGTCCTATCCATTGCGCCACAGCCATGAGGCGCGTTCGCTCGTGGTAATCGATGCTCATCTCGTAGCCCATGGCTACATAAGGGACACTGAAAATCGTCATGCCGAGAAAGAATACGACTGACCACCCTAAAAAATACCAGAAATTATACATCTCCCCATTTTCAGCAGACAGTTGCCACATGGCGATGTAGGAAATTCCAGCAATCACTGCGCCTATAAAGACGAAGGGCCTGCGCTTTCCCCAGCGAGAGTTAGTGCGATCTGAGATATATCCCATCAGCGGGTCGGTCAGTGCGTCGACTAGCTTGGGTAGAAAGAATATAAACCCCCAAAGAATCGGACTCATACCGAGGCTTTGAACTAATATCACCATGAAGACACCCAGCGCCGCTGGGAACATCTGATTCGCCAGCATGCCGACGCCAAAGGCGACTTTTTGACCCAGAGGTATGGCTTGCGTCTTAGCGTTATCGCTGGCCGCTGTATTGTCACTGCTCAGTGTTTGTGTGCTCATTAAATTCTTCGTCTAAAAAGGTTTAAAAACCCGTTTCGGGTTCGAGATTTTGGTTTGACTAAAAAGGGCAGATTAACCACGGCGCTTGTCGCATCGGGCATATCGACTTGACAAAACAGGCGGTACTCACCCGGTTGTGAAAGTTGAAAAGTAAAGTCCATGTTCTGTGTTCCAACGCTTGATATTAGGCTTGCTGGTGTTGGCTCAAAATCTCCGCCATCACTCTCAAGTGCCCTAGAAACCTCGGTGCGGACAGTCCAAGAGATAGCCGGATTACCGTCGGTTTCAAGCAGCGCGAGTTGCGCATGAAGTTCATCATCAATCTGACCTGTGACGCTGGCGCTGGCGGGCTGACCGGACAGTGTCAGTGACTTGATTTGGAGTGAATGGCGCTTGGGTGTTTGACCTGCCCAAGCTTGATTCATGATCTCAACAGCCTCCGTGTGTTTGCCATCCTCAAGAAACATGCTGTACCAAGTGGGCGTGCGTTCTTGCTTTTGACCCCAAAGAAAAATGTAAGCGCCTAAGCACCGACGACGGTCAGCAAGAATAATGGTGTGGTAGCGGCGTGAAATATCGCGGGCCTTTTGGCTACTGTTGGGTTCGATCGGTCTGCCCCACTCAGTTTTTGGGCTTTCCCAGTGACCGGTTGGGCCCCATTCTGTGAGTTGGTAGGGGCCGTCGTAGCCGGCGCGAGACAGCAGTTGTGGAAGCTGATCAATTTCCCCGTAAATTTGGAACGAGAGGAAGTCGAGTGATGGTGCCTTGGTGGCAATCGCGCTGACTGTGGGTTCGTCAATACCTGCCAGCATGGTCGTGACGGGATGATTGGGGTCAGCGGCTTTAATACGAGTCGCGAGGTCTTCCACTGCATCCCAGACACCGGTGTCTGTGGCGCGAAGATTTAACTCGTTCCCTAAGCCCCACATGAGCAGAGCAGGGTGGTCTTTGAGTCTTTCTACGTCGAGCATGATCTGCTCATTCTGCAAGGCAACGGCCTGTGCATCTGAATAGTCGAACCCATGGCGTTCGCGCGCCATATCCAGACCCATACAGACCATGAGTCCAAGCGACTGCGCTTCGTCGAGAATGTCTTCAGCGCTACGTTCCCCGTTAGCTACCCGCCACGTTCTGAACGCATTACCACCCGCGCGAGCCAGCGACGCCAGCTGCCCGAACTCCAGTCCCGCTCCTTTGACGTAGAACGGTGCTCCATCAACCTCTAGACGGTATCCATCGGTGCCATCACCGACTAGACATACTTTGGCCATACCTGCTCGTAAATAACTATTTTTAGTCGTATTTTTTCACGATTCAGCATAGCAATCGGCGGGCTTGTGAGCAGTCAAAAGCCGCCAAGCTGGGACTGTGGTGAGACCAACCGGTTTATCGGGCGGACCGAATCAAATTGGCCCTAATTCATCTGTAGATTACAGGTCTGCTGAGTCTTATTGAGGGCGCAAAGGGGCACGCTTGCGACGCGCCCTAAACTTAACGTGTGGAGGAGACGGTGTAGCGACGCTCGATGCGACCTTGGCGACTTTCCTTGGTATACAGAGGCTCGTGCAGGACCTCATTCGCGTAGTCCTCGGCCTGATCGAGGTAGTGCGGTGAGTCGGCATTGGTCATGTCGTTACCGTATTGGTGAGTCCCCAGTACACGCTGCTCCCCACTAGGCATCCAGCGAATGACGTAGTAGAGGCCGTCTCCGGCAACCGCCGTCAAGTGATCGTCGCCCTCGAGTCGCCTGCTGTAAATGGCTCTCAACGTGTCTGGCCCACCAGCGACAGGCCAGTACGTTCCGTTGCGCCCATGGCGATTGACCTCTCCCCACTTCGGGTCCAGCTGGCCACCGATCTCGAGCGTCTGAGCAATGCAGTCATCGAGTACGTCTGCCGCTTCTGGATTGCTGTTACCGCCACTCTCCGCTTGCCATTCGGCGGCCAGTACGCAGACACCGAGCGCAGCGCCCCGGTTGTCTTTGTCCGTCGATCGATCCCATGACTCAAGCACAGCAATCGCTTTTGCTTGCGTTTCGGTAGTCTCAGACAAGCCCGTCACGCGCTTTAAAAAGGCCATGCCGCGATAGTTGGGCGAGTAGTCATTGTCGTGCTTCAGCGCCCAGGCCTCCTCGTCAGAGATTTGGCCAAAGTTCTCGAACAACTCCAGCCCACGCGTTGCGCGATTGGTCATGCGGGTTTGCCAACCCGCGTCGGCAGGCGCATCGGACTTCGCAGGGTTATCCGCCGCACTGGTGACATTGAAGGGTGTCTGATTGGCGCTGTGAATAAATCCTGAGCTGGGGTTAGTGACCTGTGGGAGGGCATCAGTCGGGTAATAGGCATTCCAAATCAAATCGGATCGATCACCCGGGAGGTACTGCTGCCAGTTCCATCCTGGTGCACGGATGGGCAGTTGTGCGTTGTGAATAAAATGAATATCGCCATGCCGATTGGCATAAACAAAGTTGAAGCTTTGAATGTGGTTAAGCGCCACTGCTGTCCGCCATTGCTCGAAATTTTTGGCCTTGTTCATCGCTAACCACTGTTCGACTTGCTTCATTTCGTCGATGCCCGCGTAGCGGATGGCGTACACGCCATGATCTGTTCGCAGTGCAGGACCGTGTGCAGAGCGCAGTACTTCGCGACTCACCGACCAGGGCAGGAAACCCCATAACTTGAGCTTCAGTTTTACCGTGCTGACGTCGAGGTCGTGCCACTGTCCGTCAAGTCGATACTGATTCTCATTGTCAGGGTTCATCTCGAGGACGTAGATATCGACAAGATCAGGCTTGTTAACGGTCGCTCCCCAACCGTGTTCTTCTGTAAACCCAACGCCCATGGTAGGCGCGCCTGGAAACAGCCCCCCCATAATATTCAGGCCTTCACCTGATTCGAGGTGGGCCTCATACCAAGCAACAGGGCCCGTCAGGGGCTGATGTGAATTAATAATGAGGTAGGTGGATCCGTCATCTGTACGCGACGGCGCAACGGCGGTTGCATTGGAGCCGATGGGCTCCTTGGGTTTTGGATTGTAAGGCGCTTTGCTCACGGTGTTGGGACGTGTATCACCAAACAGTTCTAGCACCGGTCCCTCAAAGCCATAAAATAACGGGTGCCTGAGCATGTGGCCTGCGACGATGTCTTTACCGGTCACAGGCAGTAGCTCTGGGTGCTTGATTTCATCAGCATAATCGCGTGCAAATGCATTAAAGCCTGCTGCAAACGCCTCGACATAGGCGCGGATTTCTGGCGATAAAACACGCTCATAGTCCCTATCCAATGTTCCCCAGAGGTCCAGCCATTTGACGAGGTAGTCAGATTGCGCGCCTTCCTGCCCCTCATAGCGGCCAGCGGTTCCTCGAAAAAAGGGGAGGCTGCCTTCCATAATCGGCCAGGCGTCTTCGGCTTGTGCATAGGCAAGGCCAAACGCAGCGTCGGCGTCGGTTGCCCCGTACACGTGCGGTACGCCGTAGGTGTCGCGCTCTATGGACGCCTCGAGGGCCAGTGCGTTGAGCGAGTAACCCAGGGTCAGCAGAGCAAATGCCAAAACAGTGTGTGCAGCGCGAAAACAAACATGTGTCATTTTAGTTATCTCAGTGTTGAATTTAGCCGTGCTCGACACTGTCTAGCAACACGCCTAGGTATGGCAAGCAGTTGCAGCGCGTTTAGTGCTCGATACGACACGGTGTCGCGTTTTTGCCAGAGGTTTTAGCGTGGGGTTTCTCAAAACACCTCGGTATACTTAAACGATGAATCTTATCGCGACCGCCGTGCCCTTCTTTTTACTCGCCATTGCTGCGGAGTGGTTGTGGGGGCGCGTCTCGGGCAGAGACACCTATCGGTTAAACGATTCAATCAGCAGTTTAACGCTGGGCGGGCTGTCACAGGCGCGTCGCTTTGTTGCATTGGGCATTGGTGGGAGTGTCTATGCTTGGCTAATGACGATAACCCCATTTGCCCCCTGGCGCCTTGATGGTTGGATGGGCTGGGTGCTGGCTTTTATTCTTTACGACCTTTGCTATTACTGGTCGCATCGCGCCGGTCATGAGATCAAGCTTTTTTGGGCGTCACATGTGGTGCACCATCAAAGCGAGGACTACAACCTGTCAACCGCACTCCGGCAGACGAGTACTGGGTTTTTATTCGGGTGGATTTTCTACACCCCCCTCTTTTTTATCGGTGTGCCGGGCGAGATGATGGTTACCGTGGGTGCGCTCAACCTGATCTACCAGTTCTGGGTGCACACTGAGCACGTCGGCGAACTCGGTTGGTTCGAGTACGTGTTCGTGTCTCCGTCGAACCACCGAGTCCATCATGCGAGGAACACCTGCTACCTGGACCGTAATTATGGCGGCGTTTTCATCGTATGGGATCGGTTGTTCGGCTCCTATCAACGGGAACAGCCGTCTGAACCCTGCGTCTATGGCATTACTACGCCGATCAGGTCCTGGTCACCTTGGGAAGCATGGGTACACGTTTATCGGGACATGTTGTCGGACATGTGGCGAACGACGAGTTGGCGCCATCGAGTGTTGGTGCCGTTTTCTCATCCCGCGTGGAAGCCAAGCGATCTAGCCAATGAGGTGTCGACGGAGTCTCTGACCGCGTTTAGTAAGTTTGATCCGCAGGTCACCGTTGCTCGAAAGCTCAGCGGCGCGATGAACCTTTTGTTGATCACGGCCATACTCGTCGTCGCGCAGCAGTTCGATGTGCTTCATGGGTACGAGGCGATTGCGTGGGGCATGATGCTCTGGCTAGGGATTGCCAATGCGGCACTCCTCAATAATGCGCGATCGACCGTTTTCAAAGGATTGGAGATCGTCAGATCGGTCGTCTTAGTGGGGTGTGCACTGCAGCTCTCTGCCCTTTGGGCACTCGCGACACTGCCGGCCGTCACACTGACACTGGGCTGGATATTTTTGGATGGAGATGGAGATGCAGGCGAGGCGGCGGACGCCACCTCGTAAAGACCGCGTTACAGGGTGGTCAGGTACGCCGCGACGTTGCCTATCTCACCGTCAGTCATGGCTTTGGCAACCGGCCACATCATTGACGATTGAGCGCCTCGCGCTTCACCCGCGCGGTAGGCGGTCAGCTTACTGACGAGATCACTTTGGGCCTGACCTGCAAGCATGGGACCAATGCCGCCTTCGCCTTTACCGCCGTGACAGGCAATACACTGGCCGTAATAACTTTTGCCAAGTGCTTCGGGTGACGCTGCTGCCAACATTTCTTGTTTGACACGTTCAATATCGGCAATGTTTCCGCCATTTTCAGACTTCCACGCTTCGTAACATTCGCCAACACAGACATTACGATTGCCCGACCATGACGCGTCATTTGTCGTTGTACCGACCCAAATAATTGCTGTCACAGCAATGGCGAAAGCCGTGACGATGACGTTCGTGTTCATTGATACCCCCAGGAATAAATCGGTCGACTTTTTAGTCGGCGCGAATGATAAGGCGTTTGACGGGTCGATGTAAGAGTGTTTTGTTCGAACGCAACAATTTCACCTTTATAACCGCTATTCAATGGCGATCGCTTTCGTTCCTCTGCGGTATTTGTGTGATCTTCGGCGAACTAATCATGTCCTGCTTTATCACCCTAAAGCGTAGTATCGCAGTGCAATAGCGCCCATACTCCGGCCCCACGATGGCAAAACCCGTCAAGTAAAAGGGAAAAAGTTTTGAACGCAGCTTACACCGGTCAAATCAAAGTGCGATTTGCTGACACCGACGCCAACGGACACACGTTTTTTGGAAGCTATCCGGTGTTGGCTGATGAGGTCGTATCGGAGTACCTCGCGCAAATTGGTTGGGACGCAGGTCCCGATGGCGACTACCTCACGTTTACGGTGAACTGCAACATCGACTTTGTCGGCGAGTGTTTGGCATGGGACATCCTTGAAGTGTCGTGCGGCTTTTCTAAGATGGGGAATAGCAGTTGTTTGATTGAGTTTGAAATGCTCAATACCACGACCCAAGAGATTGCGACGCGCGGGAGCTTTACTTACGTATTTGTCGATAAGGCGACGCGTAAAAGCAGGCCTATTCCTCAGCGGGTGAGGGACGCGATTATTGCGGCGCAACCCGAGTTGGAGGATTGAGAGCATCATGAGTGACAGCGTCAACCCTAGTGGTAACCCTCAAGGGAAGGGACTGGTCATGGTTCTTCAGCAAATTGCCGCTGCAGCGCCTGCCGAAATCCGGGCAAAATCCACCGACCAAGCGCTGCTGGATTACTGGTGCTCCAGTCTCGTATTGTCGTCCGCCTTTAAATTCAGAGTCGTGCCTGATCAAACCTACTTTTTGTATCGAGCTGATCAAGAATGGCAGCTGTCCTTGGTGTCACCTGATGAATGGGGCGCGCGGCAGCCTGGCGATTATGTGGCAGAGTGCGCGCTAAGCCGAGATATGACGTGGAAGCTCAGCTTTTACTCGGAGCTCAGTGGGAGTGTGCGGCAGGCGCTGATTCAGTTTCTTGAGGGATTTCAATCTCAGGCGGAAAACTCGAAGAGTTTTGACGAGATGCTACCGGACTATGTGGCACATCTTCCCTATCAACAACGCGTTCTTGCCTCTGCCTTGAAGCGCTCACTCAAGCATTCATTGCAGCTGGGTGGCGACAATGGCGTTGGGTTACTTGCGGCGGTAGTCGAGCGGCGGCTCTCGATCTCCCAGTAGCGCCTCGTACTGAAAGTCATTGCCGCGACGTCGCTCAAACTCTGCGTTCGCCTCCAACAAAATGGTTTGGTTTTGAAAAAGGGTGACGGCCGTGAGGGCCATTGCCTTGGCGGCCACTAACATGCCTTTGTGGCCAATAGGCGTCCTGCCTGCCGCTACGGCCTGCCAAGTGTGTGCGCCGGTCCCAGGAACCCAGGTGGCTGCACTCATGCCCACGGTTGGAACGGTCCAGCTGACGTCGCCCACGTCGGTGGACCCGTTGCTTCTTTGTCCTGTCTCAAACGGCTTTACGCCAATCGGACGACCGTCGACATAGGCACCCGAAGGCAATGTCTTAGCAATCTCATTGGCAAATATTTTATCCGCGTCGCTATAAGTGAATCCGCCGACTCGAGACAAATTGTCGTGCATAACACGCGCCAATGTGTCGTTTGGTAAAACACTGTAATTGCCGTGAATCACCTCATAATCCAGGGTAGTACCCGTCCCCATTGCCGCTGCGTCAGCCGTCGCCACCACGCGATCCCAGATGTCTCGCAGCGCGTGCTCATTAGGGTGTCGAACGTAATAAAAAGACTCCGCAGTATTTGGGACCACGTTGGGTGTTGCTCCGCCGTTAGTAATCACATAGTGGAGTCGGGTGGAGGAGGGGACATGCTCACGTAACAGGTTGACCATGAAATTCATAGATTCAACGGCATCGAGAGCGGAGCGCCCACGCTCGGGGGCGGACGCGGCGTGCGACGAGACGCCGGTAAATGTAAATTTTGCGGAGCGGTTTGCCAGGGTGCTCGCTGAGTCGGCCGAATTGACAGAAGCGGGATGCCAGTGAATGACGGTGTCTACGTTGTCAAACAGACCGGCACGCACCATGTAAACCTTGCCGGAGCCACCTTCTTCTGCGGGGGTTCCAAAAAATTGAACGGTGCCGGATGATTCGGTTCGATCCAGCCACTCTTTGACGGCAATTGCCGCGCCCGCTGAGCCGGCCCCAAATAAATGGTGCCCACAAGCGTGTGCGGCTTTCTTCCCGTCAATTTTTTGTACGACAGGAACGGCGGCTTGACTGATCCCGGGAAGGGCGTCGAACTCACCCATGATCGCAATGACAGGCTGTCCCGAACCGTAACTGGCAACGAAGGCGGTAGGGATCGAGGCGACACCGCTTTCAATAGAAAAACCCTCCGTCAGCAATGCCTCTTTGAGTGCGTTACTCGACAGTATTTCTTGATAACCCACCTCCGCCAGATCCCATATGTGGTCGCTTAAATCGGTTAACTGTTGCGCCCGACTGTCGATGCTCGTCAGCACTTCCTCGCTGTCCGTTGCAAAAGAGGAAAGGCTAAAGACCAGCGAGTGAGCGACACAAAGCAAGCGGGTAACGCATTTCATAGAAAGACCTCGAGTGAATTAATCGTAATGTGCGTCGCCATAACTGTGCCGTCCAGTTTTAACGCGGTCAAAGCCGGATTCCCGATCGCTGAACCACGGACTCCATGACCGGATAACTTTTTGACTCTTGCACATTCGGTAGTTGCAGTAGAGAGCCGGCCAGCAGGTTCTTATAGTGCGTCATATCTTTAACTCTCGCCTTGACAAGAAAATCAAATTCGCCCGACACAAGGTGACATTCCTCAACTTCTGGGATGATCTCAATTGCGTCGGTAAACGCTTTAAAGGCGTTGCCAGACGTTCGCTGCAATGCGACTTGGACGAAGACCACAAGCCCTGAATCCAGTTTTGCCGGTGCCAGTCGTGCGAAGTAACCGGTGATAATGCCCTGGTTTTCGAGTCGCTTTATTCGCTCAGCGCACGGTGATGCGGTAAGACCCACCTGCCGTCCAATTTCAGCAACGCTCATGCGCCCATCTTTTTGCAGGAGCGCTAGGATTTTTCGATCAGTTCGGGAGAGTATGCTCATAAGGCCTATTCGATGAAGTCGTTTTGATCAATATATAAGAATAAATCAATCGAATCGACTGCTAAAAAGCAAAAAATAGCGCTATTTCGCTGTATTTTGAGGCGTAATATCATCTTATCGCCTGAGTTGCATTAGGGCCTATTCGATCGAGGAATTTGACGTATGCGTATTGGTGTACCGAAAGAAATCAAGAATCACGAATATCGTGTTGGGCTCCCACCGGCAGGTGTGGTCGAGCTTGTTCGTCACGGACACGACGTGATGGTCGAGACCCAGGCAGGCGAGGGGGCAGGTTTTCTAGACGCAGACTACGTTGCCGCTGGCGCGAGTCTTGTTGATGGGCCCTCGACGATTTTTCGGGAATGCGACTTGATCGTAAAGGTCAAAGAACCTCAGCCTGACGAGTGCCGTCAGTTGCGACCGGGACAGATTTTGTTTACTTATTTGCACCTTGCGGCGGATCGCCTTCAAACCGATTTGCTGCTCGAAAGCGGTGCGACCTGCATTGCCTATGAGACTGTGGAAGGAACGACTGGCGGGCTCCCCCTCTTGGCACCTATGTCAGAGATTGCAGGTCGTCTTGCGGCGCAGGCAGGCGGCGACTTTTTAAAGAAGTCCAGCGGTGGACGTGGCGTGTTGCTTGGTGGTGTACCCGGTGTGGCACCCGCCAAAGTTGTGGTCATAGGAGGCGGTGTTGTCGGGACAAATGCTGCGCGTGTGGCACAAGGTATGGGTGCACGGGTGGTTGTACTCGATCGATCTCTGGATCGACTGCGCTACCTTGATGATATTTTCATGGGCCGTATTGAGACCGTTTGGTCAAGTGCTGCTGCGCTCGAGGAGCAGGTTCTGGATGCAGATCTCATTATCGGCGCGGTTCTCATTCCGGGGGCCGCAGCGCCGAAGTTGGTGGGACTCGATCTTGTTCGTAAACTGCAAAAAGGCAGTGTGATGGTCGACGTTGCGATTGACCAAGGCGGGTGTTTTGAGACGTCACGAGCGACCTCCTACGAAGACCCTACTTACGAGGTAGAGGGTGTGGTGCACTACTGTGTGGCGAACATGCCCGGCGGTGTTGCACGTACAGCGACGCTGGCGCTGACGAATGCCACTCTTCCCTACGTGATGCGCCTTGCTGATCGTGGCCTCGATGCGCTGAGGTCTGATCCCTGTTTCGCGCTAGGACTGAACGTGCACGCGGGCAGACTGACGCATCAAGGTGTCGGGGAAGCGTTCAACTTTGATACCGTCTCACCGGAAGACGCGCTGAAAGTGTGAGCACATTCGTTATAGTGCGACGAACGTCATTAGTCAGTCCACTATGAACTGTGCATCACTTAAAAAAGCGTCAGCGCTGTCACCGTATTTAGCGGGCGAGATGCGTTCAAACCACGCCGGTGAAACGGGTGCGGTTTGGATTTATAAGGGTATTTTGGCCCTTTCCGTTGACGGAGAGATTCGGTCTTTTGCTGAGCATCATTTGGCGACCGAGCAGGAGCACCTCGCGTTCTTTGAGGGCTGGTTGTCCTCTGGCCACAAGAGCCTTCTTTTGCCGTTGTGGCGTTTATCGGGTTTCATTCTCGGTGCGGTGTCTGCTCTGGGAGGAAGGCGCTGGGTCTATGCCTCAATCGAGGCGGTTGAAACCTTTGTCGTGCAGCACTATGAGTCCCAGTACCCGGCGCTCGATGAGTACGGCGATGCTGTTTTGTCGTCTGCAATTCGTCAATTTTGCTCAGATGAGGCGTCTCACCGAGATGAAGCCGGATCTGAAGCGTCACAACGCTCTGCGCTACTGAGTGTCTGGTGCTCGCTCGTCAGCTTTGGGTCTGA
>JAQXEB010000005.1 GCA_029251065.1 Luminiphilus sp. | reverse complement strand
AATCGGGAGGCCGCTCTGACTCTTTTGACAAAGGCAAGCGACTTGCCGTCTGGTGAGGGTGTGGGTCTCACGGCGCCACCGGCACCTCCGACGACTTTCTCGACTTCCCCAGTCTCCAGATCGTAGCGTTTGATGGCCATGACTTCGCCATTACTGTCTTCGTGATAGATGAACGTATTTCCGGGTGTGGTGTTTTGAATGAAAAATACTGACCGCCCATCGGCGCTAAAGGTCGGCTCCCCGAGTTCTTTTTGGAACGAAAGCGTCGGCTTTTCAACCAGTACAGAGCCCTGCAAATTAGCGCGATCGAGGGACTGTTCTAGACGTGCGTCATACAACCATATCTCGCCGGTTCCGAGTGAGCGCGAGGTGGTGAAGTGCTTCTTCGCGGCTAAGTAGTGCCCCGACGGATGCCAAGTGGGGTTGTTAAGAAGCCGAAAGCGCTCGTGTGTGATTTGTTGCTTGTTCTCTGGGTTGGCGATTTCCATCGCCCAAATATTATCGGCGCCGTCTCGGTCGGATGTGAACGCTAAAAAACGGCCGTCTGGACTGTACTGTGGCTGAACCTCCCAAGCGTGACCGCTCAGCAGCCGGGTGGCTTCACCGCCCTCAATAGGCATCTCGTAAATGTCACCCAGCAAATCAAATGCAATCCGCTTTCCGTCGGGCGAAACATCGAGATTCATCCACGTGCCTTGATCAACAGACAGCGCAATTTCCTGAGCACGGGCCGAGTATTTGGGTGCGGAGACGTCCCACTCGACCGAGGGTTCTGCAGCCGAGTGCTCGTCGTCACTCGCAAGCGTCGCCGGTGTGAACATTAGAGTTGTTAGAACAAGAGGAGCCAAAGAGAAGCGCGCAATACACATACAAAACCAACCGTTGTCGTAATCGTTGTAGAGACCTATTAGGTATCACAACGGACATTAGTTTTCGACACTCGCTTGCGTTGTCGAGGCTTAAATCGCTCTGATCTGAGGGAGAAAGACGAATAGGGCGGTCTCGGCCCGCCTCAAATACCACTGTGGTTGTTGTCTAGGGCGCTTTTTGAGTACTACAGTGACACTGAATAGGTGATTAAGAGGTCACTCGCTACATGTTATCAACGCTCGACTGGTCCGTGGTGACCACCTACCTCATTGCGCTTGTGACACTCAGTGTTTATCTGTCGGGCCGACAAGAGACCGTTGAGGATTACTTCGTTGCCAATAACAGCGGTGGGCCCATTAGTATTGCACTGTCGGTCATGGCGACACAGTGCTCGACCAACAGTATTTTAGGCGCACCGGCGTTTGTTGCCTTCGTCGCAGGTGGGGGCTTGGTGTGGCTGCAGTACGAACTCGCCCTACCTTTGGCAATGATTTTTATCGCTGTCTTTTTAATGCCTATTTTTCACCGGCAACGCTTGGTGTCCGTTTATTTATACTTGGGTCGACGATTCGACGCACAGACCCAGTTGTTGATCAGCGGGCTGTTTCAGTTGTCGCGCGCGGCGGTCGCAGGCATCACCGTTTACGGCGTGGCGAGTATGATCGCAATTGTCACGGGTCTCTCGTTTGCACAGTCGGTCCTGCTGTTTGGTCTCATCACGATTGTCTATGATGTTTTGGGCGGCATTCGGGCTGTCATTATCAGTGACGTGATTCAAATGGTGATTCTGACGGGCGTTCTGATCTACCTGGCGGGGCTGTTAATTGGCGGCGCAGGAGGCTTAGAGGCCACGCTTGAGCAGCTGTCGCTTGATCGTCGGGCGGCACTGTCGTTCCGACATCATGGACTCGGAGACGGCCACGACTTTGCATTTTTGCCTATGCTGGTCGGCGGATTTTTTCTTTACGTTGCTTACTATGGCTGTGACCAGAGTCAGGTCCAACGCCAACTGTGCGCAAGCAGTCAGGACGATACTCAGAAAGTGCTTATTATCAATGGGCTTTTGCGGTTCCCATTGGTGCTGCTGTATTGCCTGATTGGCGCAGGGCTTGCTGCCTACGCTGGAACACATCCTGACTTTATTGCGTCTCTGCCGTTAATGAACGAGTCGCCCAATTACAATATGGCGCTTCCCGCGCTCTTCGGACGTGAGTTGCCAGTGGGCGTGATCGGTTTGGCGGTGGTGGCTTTACTGGCCGCCGCCATGTCTTCACTCGACTCTGTCATTAATAGCCTATCTGCAACGACGCTGAAGGATTTCGTTAAACCCTGGATGGGCGAGCGCATTGGGACACCCGCGCAAGAACTTGTTTGGGGACGCGTGTTGACGGTGTGCTGGGGGCTGTTTGCACTGATCACGGCTTTTTTCGTCGACGACATAGCCTCGACCGTCATCGTCGCCGTTAACAAGGTGGGATCCCTTATTAACGGACCGATTTTAGGTGTTTTTTTGCTGGGCTTGCTGACGCGCAGTGCTACCGGGCAGGGCGCCAGAATAGGCTTTGTCGCCGGCCTCGTGACCAATGCATACCTTTGGGCGGCTGTGCCCTCTGTCTCGTGGTTGTGGTGGAATGTGATTGGACTGGGTGTGACGATGGTGATGGGCTTGCTCGTCAGTCGCCGGCCCTTATCCGTGGTCGAAATGCCCGATCTGGTTTGGAGTGCGCAGTTTTATCGCAGCGCAGGTTTCTCACGAAACTGGATTCCAGCCTATGGCGCTTTGTTGCTGTGGACGGTGGTGTTGTTCGCCGTCCTGACGCTGTTTGGGACTCGTTAGTGGGTCGAGTCGCTCGATCGGTCGCTTGAGGCCCCGCCTGCAAGCGGATTAGCAGCCTTGATCGTATTACCTGAGGCCATGGCGTACCAGTCGCGGAAGGGGCCGGTGGTGTTCTGCCAAAACGATCGGTAGTCATCTTGTGTCTGAGGCCCGAGCCCCCAGGGCGTGGGTTCATCTTTTTCAGGGATATAGAGGGTGCCAAATAGACGGTCCCAAATACTGGTCACGGCGGCAAGATTTGTGTCCCAGTGTTTCTCCAGGTAGCTGTGGTGCGTGTGATGCATGACGGGGCTGTGCAACCACTGAGACAGCCATTTAGGATAGTGAAACGCGATGTGGTAGTGCCGAAATGAACCATTGAATCCAAAAATCAGCGAAAACAACCCCATGTTAAACAGGGTGGCTTGGGTAATCCCACCGTTGAAGACCCAAGCAAACACGCCGCCGGCCAGTCCGTAAGCAAGGGCAGAACCAGTAGCGTAAATAGGACCTTCGAGAACGTGTTCTCGGTAGCGAGTCAAAGGCGTCAGAACTTCTGCGGAGTGGTGTACTTTGTGGATCACCCACAGCGCTGGGACTTTGTGCTCAGTGTAGTGAATGACATAGAAGATAAAGTCGTACAGCAGCAACGTGACAAAGCTATAGAGCATCATCCATGCATAGTTCACGTCGAGACGGGGACTTTCGCCCAGAGTCCCTAGCAAGCAGCTGATGATGGCTTTTTCGGCAGTTACGCCAACCGCCAGAATCAGTGCGCCCGCCCAAAGTGGATGTAATATCCGCTCAAATACATAAAGTGAGACATCCACTCTGGCAGACACGTGACTGTAAATGTCGTAAGGCAGCAGAAATTGCATCAAGGTGGCGGAGGGCCTTTCTTGCCCCGTCGCATCTTTGGCGCCGCGTCCGTTGCGCAGAGCCCACAGTACGATGCCCAAGACCAGTGTCGTTAAGAGCAAAGGCCACGTCAGGTCGCGCGGCAGATTATTCTGTATCAATAACAACGCAGTGGACGAGATATCCGTTAAAGGTCCCATCTGAAGGTCCCTAAAATGACGACATTGTTAAGATACTGAGACTGATGCCAGGCGTCCATGCCCGTGAGTGACAAGCGATGCGGCGTTGCTTGTCTTTCGAGATCCCATAAAAAAAGCCCCATCCGTTGGATGAGGCTCTTAATGTTGGCGCGCCCGGCACGATTCGAACGTGCGACCCCCTGATTCGTAGTCAGGTACTCTATCCAGCTGAGCTACGGGCGCGAAGGGGCGTATCATACTCCAGAGGATGTCTTTTTCAACCCGCTCCGGTATCAAATTCACGGTTAAAATCAATCGATATCGTGTGACTTGCGCGCTGTGGGCTTGCTCCGAGTAAGATCTCTCCTTAAGGTGTTTTTCTTTAAAGACGGAGGCCCGGACTATGCCAACAATGACGTTGTCTCAAATCGAAGACCTGTGCCGAGATGCACTATTGCGTGTGGGGGCAAGCGAAGACCAAGCGACTGTCGTGGCCTCGGAGATTGCTGAAGCAGAAGCGGAAGGTATACGTAACGTGGGCTTGGGGTATATGCACCTGTACCTGAAGCACTTGCGAGTGGGCAAGGTGAAGCCTCACGCGTCACCATCGATTGTTAAAACGTCCGCCTCAAGCACCGTTATCGATGCGGATTTTGGGTTTTGTCATCACGCCTACCTTGTGGGTGAGCAGCGTCTCATAGCGACGACGCGTGACCAGGGTGTCGGGGTCATGTCGATTCACCAGTCCTCTTCGGCAGGGGTTTTGGGTTGGTTCGTCCGTCGGCTTGCGCAAGAAGGACTGGTCTCACTCATGTTTGCAAACAGTTCAAAAGCGGTCGCAGCGCACGGCGGTAAGGTTCCTTTTTTTGGCACGAACCCTTTCGCTTTTGGTGCGCCCAGAGCGACAGCCGAACCGCTGGTAGTCGATATGGCGACGGCCTCCACCGCGCGGGTAAATTTAGTAAAAGCCGCAGCGGAGGGCCGCTTAATTGAGCCCGGGCATGCAATAGACACGGAGGGTCAGCCCACGACTGACCCTGTAGCCGGGCTCAAAGGGGCGCAGTTACCAATGGGCGGGCCCAAAGGGTTCGGTCTGGGGCTGATGGTCGACGTGCTGGGCGGTATACTGACGGGCAGCAATGCCTCTTACGAGGCCTCTATGTTTGCCAGCACTGAGGGTGGCCCCCCCAACGTTGGTCAAACAATTATTGCATTAGATCCCGCCTTTTTTAGCGACGACTTTGTCGCGCACCTCGAGACGATGTTCACAGCGCTCACGCGCGACAATGAGGTGCGTATACCGGGAGAGCGGCGCGCTGAGCGGCGCCAATATCACGAAGTAAATGGGGTCGATGTTCCCCAGACCCTAGTGGCACAAATCCACGAGCTGTCGACCGTGCCATGAGTGTGAAAGGCTAGCGCGCTATGACAAAAACTCCTCGCGTGCAT
>JAQXEB010000004.1 GCA_029251065.1 Luminiphilus sp. | reverse complement strand
CCTTTGCGGCCTCAATATTCAAGTCAAGTCGATTGTTATTTTGCGCCAGCAAGGGTGACAGCGCGTCGCACACCTGGATCACAAGACCGGCAACATTAAACGGCTCATAACTGACCGACATTTTCCCTGTTTCGATTTTGGAAAGATCGAGAATGTCATTGATCAATGTGAGCAGCTGGCGGCCCGAAAAAATAATCGTGGTGAGGTCATGGTGATGTTGATCCCGGTCAATCGCGCCGCCGTCGCTGAGTTCATCCTGAAGCATCTCGGAGTAGCCAATAATGGCGTTCAGGGGCGTACGTAATTCGTGTGACACGTTGGCCAAGAACATGCTCTTGGCCTCATTCGCGGCTTCGGCATCTGCTCTGGCTTCATTGAGGTCCGACATGGCGGTCTGCAGCGAGGCGGACATTTCATTGAAGGTCTGGGCAAGGTTTGCGATCTCACCTGAGTCGCGATTCTCATCGATTCGGTGAGTCAGGTCTCCAGCCCCAAATCGCTCAACACCGACCCGCAGACGAAATAACGACGCATTGGTGGTCCGTATTAACGTGAGTATCAGGATTAAGGTGATCGTGATCGAGCTGATAAAGGCGATAATGGTAATGCGGTCGGTCAACTGAATGGTGTTGTCAATGACCGTCGATCGCTCTAGTGCGACCGCATTTTGTTTGTCGGCCAACACACGCAATTTATCGACGCTGGCGTCATAAATGGCCGCTGTGAGTTGCGTTGGGAGCGCGCCATTGTTGTAGTTTTGATAAAAGCGCGCCCATTCGTTTAGCAGGTCGGATGAGACCTTATAAAAGTCGCGAAATACCGCTTCGGTTTGCACGTCGCTCAATGCGCCTAAACCCCGCAGCTGATCGGAGATGGCAGTCAGTTCTGCATTGGCTTGATCGCGCTGGGTGGACCGAATAGGTGCATTAGTTTCGCGCAGTGCGGCAAGCACTTGAACTCGCTGGTGCTCCGTTGTCAGTCCTTGCTGAATACTCTGGACCAAGGCTGTCGCCTCAGTCGCATTTCGATACGCCAGAACGCTCTCGCTTCGCGCGTAGCTTCCCCACAAGTGGGTCGCCACGTTGAACGCGAACAACATAAGAATCGATGCCGACGCCAAGTAGAGCCGGGCTTGTAGCCCCAGTCGCGCTGTGATCATCAGTCAATTGCCCCCAAGAATTGATAAATTTTGGCAAGTAGAGCGGGAAAGTCGATAGGCTTCGTCTCGTATTCGCTGCAACCGACGCTCATCGCGCGTTCGCGATCCGCGGCCATAGCGTGGGCAGTTAACGCAATAATGGGTATGTTTGCGATCGTGGGGTCAGTCTTTGCTTGCTGGGTCGCTTCCCAACCGTCAAGTACAGGGAGCGTCATATCCATTAGTACCACGCCAGGTTGGGCTGTGCGCATGGTCTCAAGCGCCGTTTCGCCATCTTGCGCCGTAATGACGGTCAGACCCGCCCGACTCAGTCTTCGGGTCAACATGTCTCTGTTGATGTCATTGTCTTCAACCAGTAAGACTTCAGAATTAGGCATTGGATGAGCTCCCTACTATGGGGTAGACGGTGAGCAATTCCTCGATTCCCTTTGCTTTAATCGTCCGACTCTTACCCGCTACAAACTGATCACTGTTCAGCGCCCGATACGTTTGCTCTGAGATCAGAATTTCCTGAGGTCGCGCATCGTCTTCGATTCGCGAGGTCAGATTCACCTGATGGCCGACAAAGCCGTATTTTGAACGACGCTCTGAACCAATATTGCCAGCGACGACTTCACCGGTATTGAGGGCAATCGCCATCTCGATAACGGGCAGACCGTCTGCAATATTTTCCGCATTAATCTCAGCCATGGCCTCTTGCATCTGGATCGCACAGTTGACGGCCTTCGTGGCATGATCGGTTGACACTGACGGTGCGCCAAAAGCCGCCAATACGGCGTCGCCCAAAAACTCATCAATGGTACCGCCGTGGTGAAGAATGATGTCAGTCATCTTTCCAAGGTAACGGTTTAACAATGCCATGACCTGCTCGGGCGGCAAATGCTCCACCAGTGTTGTGAAGCTGCGGATGTCACTCATCATCAGCGTGACGTGGCGTAAGTCGCCACCCAGTTTTAGCCCCTCTGGCTTTTCCAAAATCTCCTCAACGATCGCGTCAGAGATGTACCGGCCGAAGGTTTGGCGAATAAACTGCTCGCGTTTTTCAAGCTGATCGCGATAGGACGCTTCTTTATCGTGCCATCGCTTGCGCTCGATGCCTGACTTGATGCGTGCGGTGAGCAGCACCGCATTAACAGGCTTAAGGAGGTAGTCGTCGGCGCCGACCTGAATGCAATCAATAATTTGATCCATGTCCTGACGCCCTGAAATCATAATTACGGGGATCGCGCGCAGGTTCTCATCACTTTTAATTCGCGCAAGCACCTCTCTACCGTCTGTACCGGGCATCACAAGGTCAAGTAACACGAGATCGACACGCGTTGTGGCTAATGTCGCGAGTGCGGCGTCTCCGGAGTTCGCGGTGACGATGGTGCAGTCCATTTTTCGAAGTAAACGCGACATGAGA
Organism: Luminiphilus sp.; assembly: GCA_029251065.1. Taxonomy (GTDB): domain Bacteria; phylum Pseudomonadota; class Gammaproteobacteria; order Pseudomonadales; family Halieaceae; genus Luminiphilus. The sequence continues at coordinate 61 of JAQXEB010000004.1, read as the reverse complement.
TCAAGATTTTCGGGCATGTCGTCAACGATGAGAATCGTACAATCTTCGAAGGTCTCAGTGG
>JAQXEB010000003.1 GCA_029251065.1 Luminiphilus sp. | reverse complement strand
CTCCGCGAGCTGGATGAGATTGGCCCTACAGTTTGAGGCACATCCACTGGTGGTGAAACCTGGGGATTATGAAATTGTCCCTGGCGAGTCGATAAGACAGTTACTTAAGCGGATGGACGCCGGCGATGTAGTGGTTTACCCCGTTACCATTCCCGAGGGGGTCACACTGGACTGGACGCTGGCGCGGTTGTGGAGCCACCCGCAGCTCTCACGGGTGCTTGAAGGACCCCGGGATGAGCGAATACTGTCTCTCATCGCGCCCTTTAGCGCTCCAGAAGGGCTGTTTTTACCCGAGACTTATCTCGTTCAAGCCGGAGACACCGACCTAAGTGTTTTAAAAAGGGCGCGAAATGCCATGCGAGAAACATTGTCGCAAGCGTGGCTCAGTCGCGCTGGGAATCTTCCGTTAAATTCAGCCTACGAGGCCTTGATACTTGCCTCAATTATTGAAAAAGAAACGGGGGTCGCGCGTGAGCGCCCTACTATTGCCGGTGTTTTTACTCGGCGTCTTCAGCGAGGAATGCGTCTTCAGACTGATCCGACGATCATTTACGGGCTGGGGGATGATTTTGACGGCAATTTGAAGAGACGCCACTTAAGAGACGATACAAACCCCTACAACACGTATCGCATCTCAGGCTTACCACCGACACCGATTGCTTTGCCAGGAGAAGCGGCCATCAGTGCCGCACTCAATCCCTCGCCCGGGAGCGTTCTGTACTTTGTCGCTAAGGGCGACGGTAGCCACGTATTTAGCGAAACATTGAGCGAGCACGAAAAAAATGTGCGACGCTATCAGCTCCAACGAAAAAAAGACTATCGGTCGAGCCCGCGGTAATGGCAAAGCAAAACAAACCAGCAAAGTTTATTACGCTTGAGGGCGGCGAGGGCGCAGGAAAGTCCACGAGCCGTGAGTTCATAGAAAGGCTACTCGAACAGCATCAGATTCCATTCATCACGAGCCGAGAACCCGGAGGCACCGTAATCGGCGAGCAGTTACGCGCGCTCTTGCTGGCTAAAGCCCAGACGCCACCCGTTGCCAGTGCAGAGTTGCTCATGATGTTTGCGGCAAGAGCTCAGCACCTTCACGAGGTGATTGAGCCGGCACTCGCCAGCGGCGTTTGGGTGCTGTGTGATCGATTTACGGATGCAACCTATGCCTATCAAGGATATGGAAGAGGTTACGACCTTGAGGCGATTGCGACGCTTGAGCGTCTCGTGCAGCAAGGACGCCAACCCGATCTAACACTGTTATTCGATATTGATCCAAGAGTGGGAATTGAACGTGCTCGACAGCGGGCTGAGTTAGACCGATTTGAGGAAGAGGCGCTCAGTTTCTTTGAGCGAGTGAGAAACGGTTACTTACAGAGAGCGGCAATGGAATCGAGGTTTACCGTTATTGACGCGGCTCGTAGCATAGACGAGGTGCAAGCCACGCTTACCGAAACACTTCGGCCCATCATCGAGGGATCGATGTGACCGAATTTACGTTCCCCGATTTTGAGGCGATTGTTGATGAAGTGGGCGCGCTTTATCGTCAAGGAAGGCTTCCTCACGCAGTATTGTTAACCAGTGACTCGGGTTTGGGCCTGGAAGGTACGGCACAAATGATGGCGTCGCGTCTGCTCTGTGATGTTTCTGTCGACGGTAGTTGCGGACGTTGCAATGCCTGCCAGTACCTGGCGGCCGGCACACACGGAGATTATCGCTGGCTAACAACCCTAGAAGGCAAGGCCAGCATTGGGATTGACCAAATTAGGGGGGCGAGTGATTTTATCGCCAAGACAGCTTCTTACGGCTCCCTCAAAGTACTCGTGGTTGCGCAAGCGGATCGCATGACAAACGGCGCTGCAAATGCACTCCTAAAGACCTTGGAAGAGCCCTCAGGTAACAGTGTCATTTTTATGCTGGCTCGGCGGCCCTGGCTGCTGCCTCCGACCATTCGGTCGCGATGCCAGTCTTGGAAAATGCCCAGGCTTAGTCGAACCACGTGTGCAGGTTATCTGCAAGAGCACGGTATCGCCGTTACATCTGAGGTGGAAGATAATCCACGCCTATTAGAGCGTGCAGTTGAGACGCATGCTGGCGGAAAAAGTGACTCCGTTGCTGAACTTTCCGGTCTTGTGAATGCTGTTTTAGACGGACCAATGAGCAGTCATGACTTAGCTCTTGGTTTACAAAGGTTTGAATTGATGGAGGCGGTTGAAGCGACAGTCACCGCGATTGAAGATCGTCTGTTGTCACAAGACACGGGTAAGGCGCCAATGATGGCGACACTTTCATTGCACCGCGCAGTGGCGGTAATTCTTCAGAGATTGCGTGGCGGAGCGGTTCCCGCAAAGGAAACAGCGTGCTATGAAATTGCCGCATTAATAGAAAACGCAAGCAATAACCAGGTCTCAGAACTCGAACGTGGTTTACGCGTTCTCGGCAGTTGAGCATGGCCGCTGCGTACGATGTTCTTGGCAATGCCCCTGGAGAGCGATAGGCTATTTCGATGAGTGACGAAACGAAACAAGGAATTCTGTCCCTAACGATCAAGGATCGTACAGTCTTGTACGCTGCATATATGCCATTTCTCAGAAATGGCGGCCTGTTTATCCCCACCAACAAACGGTTTGCGTTAGGTGAAGACGTATTCGTGTTGCTCGCACTGATGGATGAGGCGGAGAAAATACCCATCAACGGAACCGTCGTTTGGGTGACCCCAAAGGGCGCGCAAGGTAACCGACAGGCCGGTATTGGCGTACAGTTCTCAGAGGCGGACTTTGCTGCTGCCACAAAAATTGAAGAGCATTTGGGGGCTGGTCTAGTCTCCGACAGGCCCACTCACACAATGTGACGCCCCGAAGAACTGCAATATGCTGGCGCTATTGTCGTCGAAAGACCTGTTTTTACGGCGTCGCATTGAATCACTTCATCTTATGTGACAACATCCGCGCCCTTAGTTTAAGAACCACCAACGCACTCGCAAGAGTGTTCGTTTATGCGGGAGTGGCGAAATTGGTAGACGCGCTGGATTTAGGTTCCAGTGTCTTACGACGTGAGAGTTCGAGTCTCTCCTTCCGCACCACATCCTTTTATTATTTGATGTCCCAAGTTGGGACATTTTAGGCGTCAGATTTAGGAGACGAGAATGCGTGTCTCGGTAGAAACAACATCGGGTTTAGAGCGAAAATTGACCGTGGCAGTTCCCTCAGACGAAGTCGATTCGGCTGTTGATAAGAAGCTGGCAGAGTCGGCGAAGAATGTTCGTTTACCAGGCTTTCGTCCTGGCAAGGTCCCTATGAGCGTGATGAAACAGCGGTTTGGGCCGGGCGTTCGTCAAGAAGTACTGGGTGATGTGATTAACCGCTCCTTTCAGGAAGCGGTGGTGGGAGAGAATTTGCGCCCAGCAGGTCAGCCGAGTATTGAAGCAAAGAGTTTTGAAAGCGGTAAAGACGTCGAGTACATCGCGACATTTGAAATATACCCCACAGTCGCGTTGAACGATGTCAAAGGGTTCGAGGTGACTAAGCTGACCTGTGAGATCGGATCGAACGACGTCGATGAGATTATTGCGGTTTTTCAGAAACAGCAGGGTAAATTGGTGGAGGTTGACCGCGCCGCGGAAGAGGGCGACACCCTTACGATCGATTTTGAAGGATTCAAAGACGGCGAAGCGTTTGACGGTGGGTCAGGAACAGACACCGCGTTGGAGCTTGGATCAGGTCGGATGATTCCAGGATTTGAGGACGGATTAGTGGGCGCGTCCTCAGGCGACGAGCGCACGCTTAGCTTGACGTTCCCAGAGGACTACCACTCAGACGATCTTAAAGGCGCTGCCGTCGAATTTAAGGTCACTGTTAAGGGTGTTCAGGCACAAGAACTGGCGGCGCTTGATGCTGAATTATTCGCGTCCTACGGGGTCGAGGGTGATGACGTCGACGGCTTCCGAGCCGAGGTCCAAAAAAATATGGAGCGAGAGCTTAAGAGCGCGATTGACGCACACGTCAAGCAACAAGTGATGGACGCAATTGTCGACGCACATCCGGCGCTCGAAATCCCACAAAGTCTCATTTCACAGGAAACTGATGCGCTCCGCAGTCAGATGTTCCAACAATTTGGCGGTGGTGTGAGTCCAGATATGGACTTAAAGAGTATTCTCCCTGATGAAATGTTCTCCGAACGTGCCGAAACGCGCGTTAGGTTAGGACTGCTGGTCAGCGAAATGGTCCAAGACTTCGGTGTCCGAGCAGAGCCCAACAAAGTCAGAGCGCTCATCGAGGACATTGCTTCGACCTATCAGGACCCCGAAG
>JAQXEB010000002.1 GCA_029251065.1 Luminiphilus sp. | reverse complement strand
ACCCGCCAGTAACGTCGGATCCACGCGCGGCTCATCAGGCCAGGTGTCCAACACCATATCGACCCCGCGCAGCAATAACATTTCGGCTGCTGCGACGGTCAGCAGCTTCCCCCTTCCCGCGTTAATCAACAAGGCATCCGACGGGATCCAAGAAGACTCGGCGAGCCCAATCATGTGATAACTCGGATTGGGATTATTTGAGTGCAAAGAGGCGTGTAATGAAACGACCGAACATTGCAGTACCTTTTGCAAATCCGTGGACTCAATGCCGTCGTCAAAGTCTGATACGAATGGATCAAAGACACGCACTACCGCACCTAAATCAACGAGCCGCGCCGCAAGCCGTCGTCCTACATTGCCATACCCGACCAGACCGACGGTCGCTCCCTTCATGACGGCGTCGAGGCGCCCACAAAGGCCAATGGCACTCAATACATAGTCACCCACCGCGTGCGCGTTACAACCAGCAGCACTGGCAAAACAAATCCCATTTTCGCTCAAATAATCAAGGTCAACGTGATCGACACCGGCGCTCGCGGTCCCAACAAAGGAGACGCTAGTGCCCTCAAGCAACGCCGCATCAACACGTGTGACTGTTCGCGTCAGCAGACCTTGTGCATCGCGCAGCGCCTCTCGGCCAATGTCTCGCCCCGCAACGGCGACCAGGTCGACGGGGAGCTGCGCGAGTCGGGGCGTGATTGTAATGGCGCTGTCTAAGACTATTTTAGGTCGCATGATGACCCTGGATGTATTCCTTTCGATGACGGAGGGCGTCTCGAAACACCGCTGCGCGTTGCGGCAGTCCATTAAGCCTAAACGCCGCTGCTTGCGCGGAAACAGCGTCTGCAAAACGAGTCACTAAGGGGTCATCCAGCGCCACACTGAGGTTATCCACACTCACCTTAAACGGGAGGTCAAACGCTTCACAAAATAACTGCTCAATAGCCTGCGGTTGCGTCTCAACCGCGTAAAAAGCAGCCTGTCGGGAACAATCCCTTCCCTCCGCGCGGTACCAGTACCCATAGTCCGGTAGCTGACGTCGATACCTACCCGCGACACACCAATGCGCCACCTCATGCAGCGCACTTCGCTCAAAATCTTCTCGAAAAAAAATAGTGGCGGGATCACCCGGCTCGTAAAATGGTTCAGCCGCACCGCCGCTGAGTACGGTGCCCTCCGAGGCGCTAAACACAGTGTTAAAAACACGAATTATTTCGTGACTGAGCTGCGAATTGACCATGCCTCAGTCCGCCTTTCTGACCCGGTATACAAATTGATCACCAACCACTTTGTGATCGAGCAAGTGGTGCCCCAGAAACTCACAAAACTTGACGACATCACGCTGTGTAGAGGGGTCGGTGGCCGTCAAACGCACAATATCACCAGGCGCAGCACGCCGTATTGCGGCATGAAGCATCATTACGGGCTCCGGACACTTCAGCCCCACTGCATCGACCTTATGCTCCATGACGACAGCACCTACAACCAAGAACTGCCAACCGCAGCGAACTAAAGTGGCTTTTTAAAGCGCAGTGTCATGCGGTCGCTCTCGCCAATCGCCGCATATTTTTTACGATCGACATCACCCTCACGAAAGCTAGGTGGGAGTGTCCAAACGCCACCCGAGTAATCTTTCGTATCGCGAGCATTCGCGTTGATCTCGCTTCGTCCATCCAATACAAAACCGGCAGCTGTTGCCATAGCGATAACTTTGCTTTCGGGTACGTAGGCGCTGCGCTTCATCTGATCAAGCGTTATACCCTCATCACCGCGATGCTGAACGATTCCTAAGGTGCCGCCGGGCGCGAGGACATCATAAAGGTTTGCAAGCGAAGCCTCTGCCGTTCCTGCGCGAAGCCAGGAGTGAACATTGCGAAAAACCAACGCCATATCGACTGCTCCCCCCTCCGCTTTCATCGGCTTTCCCGGGGGCTGCATCACGCGCACATCGACGTTGGCATAGACGTCATTGTCACGTCCCAGCTTTTGAAGGTATCCCCCCAAAGAGCGTCGACCATACGCACTACCATTTGGCGCGCCGTGCCCCGCAATCAAATTTCCGTGCGGCGCTAACAGAGGCGCTAGGACTTCGGTGTACCAGCCATCGCCCGGTGACACTTCAAGGACGGTCATTTCGCCTTGCAAGCCAAAAAACTCCAATGTTTCTCGAGGATGTCTCTCTGTATTGCGTGCTATGTTCGCGTCAGCACGATGCGAACCGCTCAACGCCGTGTCCCAGTCGAGCGTCTTGTGTCCATCGGCAAGAGCCAGCGGCGCTAAAAGTGCCAGTAAAACCAAGGAAAACCGTTTCATAGTCAACTCCTATTAAAAAATTTGCGTATATACCCTCTGTACGACGCCTAACAGTCCGATAATACCCGCAAGTCGCGTTTAAGGGGATCCATGCAGCAACAATACGTCATTACATTTGCAGGCGCAGATAGAACAGGCCTCGTCGAAACCCTTGCTGACCTGGTCAAAGCCCATGGCGGCGACTGGCAGCAAAGCGAGCTCACTCGACTCGGGGGTGCGTT
>JAQXEB010000001.1 GCA_029251065.1 Luminiphilus sp. | reverse complement strand
GTCTCGCTCAATGCTGCGGTGTTCGTTTCGACTGAGTCTTGCGCTTGCGCGAGGGAGGGCAGCATAGCCAACGCAGTGATCGCTGCAAAAATTCGAAGTTTAGGCATAGTGAAATCGTTCCCCAACGGCATTAAAACGTTGTCGTATTGTTGTTCTCATCAGAATTGGCGACCTCTTTTAAGTGGGGCCCCATGACAACCCCAATCAGAAGAATCAGTAACACGGAGAAACCCAGGCTCGACCAAAGCTTGAACGAGACCCAGGTTTCCATGGAATAATTATAGGCCACGTATAAATTGACGACACCCACCATTGCGAAGTGCAGCGCCGAAACTAATGTGACTCGCTTCCAGATTTGTGCGGGCATTTGCACCCCGCCGCCCAGCAGGGCTTCAAAGAGGCAGCGGCCTCGGATTACATGCCAACCGACGCATGTGACCGCAAGCACCCAGTTTACTACCGTGGGCTTCCAAAAAATAAAAACAGGATCTCGCAACAAGACCGTGGCGCTGCCGAATACGGTGACAACCAATGCAACACCCAAGAGGCGCTTTTCGACGGCGCCCCATACAAGCTTCACAATGACAAGCTGCAAAAAGGTAGCCGATATGAGCGCGATGGTGGCCGAATAAATGCCGTCGAACGTGTAGACCACATCGCCCACGGCAACCGTCGTACCTGACAGTTGGAACGTCAAAAAGAAAATGACAAGGGGTAAGAATTCTAGGAGTTGCTTCATGTCGGCTCTGGTATGATTCGGTTTTGGATAATCGGGCGGCTCTTGGGCTGCAAGTGTAGTAATTGTGATCGTTGACTACCACACACATTCGTTGGCTTCTGACGGAGCGCTATCACCGTCGGAGCTGCTCTCGCGTGCTCGTGCGTCGGGCGTATCCAAGTTTGCGATTACCGATCATGACACAATCGCTGGCTATTTGTCGGTCAAAGACAGCGATGATGCTAGAGCGGTGGGATTGATTTCTGGTGTGGAGTTGTCGTGCAAGTGGGCGACTGCGTCGATCCATGTGGTGGGGCTGGGCTTTGATGCGCTGGCGCCTGAAATGCAAGCCATGATCAAGACGTTAACCGCTGCCCGACGCGCGCGCGCGAGCAAAATCGCCTCGCGATTGGAAAAAGCAGGCATCGCTGGCGCCTATGACGGTGCAATGGCCTTGGCCGGTGACAGCCAAATTGGTCGACCTCACTTCGCAGCATGGATGGTCGAAGCCGGCGCAGTGGGAAGTGTGACTGAAGCATTTGATAAATACTTGGGCGCAGGCAAACCGGGCGATGTAAAAATGTTTTGGCCGTCGCTGGCCGAGGTGGTTTCGGGTATTACCGCCTCGGGCGGGATCGCGGTGCTGGCGCACCCGCTGAAGTACAGACTGACGGGCATGAAACTTCGCGCCTTGCTCAACGACTTTAAGACATCGGGAGGGCGAGCGATTGAAATTTTGAACGGCCGACAAACTGACGTCGACTCTAAGCGCCTTCTTCAGCTCATGGAATCCACTGATCTCATTCCTTCGGTAGGCTCAGATTTTCATCGCGAGTTTGAATACGGACCGCGTCTGGGAATTGATGTCGAGCGACTGCCCAAGGGGCGTTACATATGGGAGGCTCTTGAGGCGGCCCTATGAGTCAATTCTTCTCGATACATCCCGAAACACCACAGGGCAGACTGGTCCAGCAAGCGGTCGAAATATTGACTCGCGGTGGCGTGATTGTGTATCCCACCGACTCGGCCTATGCGCTGGGGTGTCTTTTGGACAACAAGGCAGGTGCCGAACGCATTCGTATGATTCGTAAGCTTGCAGATGATCATAATTTTACGCTCGTCTGCCGTGACCTGTCGGAGTTGTCACGCTATGCACGCGTTGACAACGCGGCTTATCGCCAGATTAAACACGCGACACCTGGGCCCTACACGTTTATTTTTGAGGCAAGTAAAGAGGTACCGCGGCGGCTGATGAATCCGAAGCGTAAGACGATCGGTTTGCGGGTTCCTGACAATGCCATTACTCAAGCGCTGCTGCATGAGTTGGCGGCACCCTTAATGTCGTCGACACTTTTGCTCCCGACAGATGACTATCCACTTAGCGATCCGTACGATATACGCGCAACCCTTGAGCATGACGTCGACTTGGTGATTGATGGCGGGTACTGTGGTCTGGAGCCGACGACAGTTGTTGATATGAGTGGTGACGAAACCAGGATTTTACGCCGCGGTTTAGGTGCCTTGGAAGCTTTTGGCTAGGTTCTAGGATTAATGTGACTGAGATCATCAACAAAACGGATGCAGAGACTGAGCTCGCGAAAAACGAGCATGACGGCGCGAGCACAGGTCTCTCGACGAAAGAGTCACTGCGGGCATCAGACGCTGTGGAAAAACGTATGGGGCAGCCGCAGCAAGGCGAGATGCCGTTCGCCGTGGTTTTAGGGGAGGCCTTAACAGAGCTGCCCAAAGATTTGTACATTCCACCGCGAGCCCTCGAGGTTTTTCTTGAGGCGTTTGAAGGCCCGCTCGATTTATTGCTATACCTCATTCGGCGCCAGAATCTCAATATTCTTGATATCGATGTAGCGAGTATTACAGAACAGTACATGCAGTACGTTGATCTCATGGATGCGATGCAGTTTGAGTTGGCCGCGGAGTATCTGCTCATGGCGGCGATGCTGGCGGAGATCAAGTCGCGCATGTTGCTGCCTCGGTCTACCGAAGCCGATGACGAAGAGGAAGACCCGAGGGCGATGCTGGTAAGGCGTCTTCAGGAATACGAGCGATTTAAGAAGGCGGCCGAGGATATGGCGGCGCTACCGCGTGTCGAGAGGGACACCTGGGTGGGTTCTGCAGAACCCCCGGTGAGCGAGCGCACCAAGCCACTGCCGGACATTAACTTACAAGACCTGGTGATCGCCTTTTCGGAGGTTCTAAAGCGTGCAGACCTTTACGAGAGCCACCAGATTAAGCGCGAGTCACTGTCCACGCGGGAGCGCATGGCCGACGTGCTACAGGCGCTTCAGAAGCAAGAATTTTGCTCCTTTGATGCCCTATTTAAGGTTGAAGAAGGACGCTTGGGGGTTGTCGTGACGTTCCTGGCAATTTTGGAATTGATTAAAGAGTCTTTGGTCGACATCGTGCAGTCAGAAGAATTTGCGCCGATCCATATCAAAGC